>JAFEES010000034.1 GCA_018240995.1 Pseudomonadota bacterium
GGCAAGGAGGGCGGCCGCATCGTCGCCGCCGGCACGCCCGAGCACGTGGTGCTTCTCGCCACGCACACCGGCCGGGCGCTGGCGCCGGTGCTGGCGCGCGCTTGAAGGCCGATCCGCTCCTTCCCCCGTTGGGCACTGGTATCTACACAAGTCCCGGCGCTGGACCCTCCTCCCCTCTCCCCTCGCGGGAGAGGGGCTGGGGGAGAGGGGGATGTCTGGGCGCAAAGCCTTGCCTGCCCCCTCTCCCCAACTCTCTCCCGCGAGGGGAGAGGGAGCAAAGCCAGCGTCAATTAAGCGTTGTGGGCTACCCAAAAGATGTGTAGATACCCATGCCCCTTGGGGGGCGGCTGGGATGGGGCCGGGAGCGCCGGCATCTTGCCGGCAGGTTCAGCCCTTATGCCCCGCCATCGCATCAATCGCCAGCGCCGAATGCGCATAGGCGCCGCCGGCGCGCATCTCGGCCGCCACCCAGATGGCCTCCATGATCTGCGCCTCGCTGGCGCCGGCCTTCAGCGCGCCCTCGGTGTGGCCGCGTATGCAATACGGGCACTGCGTGACATGGGCCACGGCCACGGCGATCAGTTGTTTGGTCCGCGCGTCCAGTTCACCCGCGGCAAACGCCGCGGCGCTGAAGGCGCGAAAGGCCTCCAGTTGCTTGGGCGCCAGCTCGCGCCGCTTGCGTGCAATGTCGGCGCTGCTGGTGGGGTACATGGCTTGGTCCATGGTGCTGTCCTCCGGTAGTCAACTGTGGGCCTGGGGCTGGTAGCTGCCGGCCGGGGTGCGAAACGCGATCGACAGCCGGTTCCAGCCGTTGATGGCGACGATGGCCAGCGTCAAGTCCACCAGCGCCTTGTCGTCGAAATGCTCGCGCGCCGCGTGGTACTGGGTGTCGCCCACCTCCTGGTCTTTCAAGAGCGTCACGGCCTCGGCCCAGGCCAGGGCGGCGCGCTCGCGCGGCGTGTAGCAGGGCGCCTCGCGCCAGGCGGCCAGCAGATACAGGCGCTGCTCGTCCTCGCCGGCGGCGCGCGCGTCCTTGCTGTGCATGTCCAGGCAGAAGGCGCAGCCGTTGATCTGCGACACGCGCGTCTTCACCAGCTCCAGCAGCGCGTGATCCAGGCCGCTGCTGCGCGCGTGCTGCTCCAGCGCCAGCATGGCGGCAAAGCCCTTGGGGGATGCTTGTTTGTAGTCCAGTCGTTGGCTCATTGAATACCTCCGGTTTCGTTCATGGCGCTGCATCCAGGCCGCCGGGCTGCAGCAGAAAGGCGCGCATGGCGACGGCGTTGTTCACCGCCTCGTCATGCGCCGAATACACCAGCGTCACCACGCCATGGCGCGCGCGCTCGCGCAGCGCGGCCCAGGCCTCGGGCTGCGCGCGCAGCTCGGCGGCGTAGCGGCGGCGAAACTCGTCCCACAGCGCCGGGTCGTGGTTGAACCACTGGCGCAGTTCGGTGCTGGGCGCCAGGGCCTTGGCCCATTCGGCCAGCGCCAGCGCCTCCTTCTTCACGCCGCGCGGCCACAGCCGGTCGATGAGGATGCGCGCGCCGTCCTGCGGCGCGGGCGGCTCATAGGCGCGCTTGATGCGCACATGGCTGGCGGGAATGCTGCTGCTCATCGCGTCCTCCTGCGTGGAACACCCGAACCAGCATACGCCCGGCCTGCCGCGTCAATGGCGATAGGGATATTGCGGCGGCTGGCATCATGCGCCGCGATGAAGCCCCCGCCAGACGCCCCCGCAACGCTACCCCCCGGCTGGCAGCGCGTGCTGTGGCATGCGGAAGCGCCGGCCAAGCCCGCCCTGGGCCAGCCCTGCAACGGCTGCGGCCTGTGCTGCCTGGCCGAACCCTGCCCGCTGGGCATGCTGCTGTCGCGCCGGCGCAGCGGCCCCTGCGCCGCGCTGCGCTGGAGCGACGCCCAGCAGCGCTACCTGTGCGGCGCCCTGGCCGACGCGGCGCAGGCAGTGGCCGCGGGCGGCGGCTGGCGTGCCCGTGCCTGGCAGCGGCTGCTGCGGCGTTGGATTGCGGCGGGTGACGGCTGCGATGCCGACCTGCAGGCCCGGCATGAGCCCGCCAGCCGGTGAGGCGCGCATGCCGCCCATCCGTCGGGCGCAACGGTGGCGGCTATCCGTCCTCCCAGCGATCCTCCAGCACCGGCGCTTGCGTGCCCACCTTGTCCCATGCCGCCTGCGCGGCCGATGCGTCCGCATGCTGGGCCCGCCGCGCAAAGAAATCGGCGGTCTCCATGGCGCTGATTTTTTCCGCAATGGCCACCACGAAAAACTGAGTCATGGTGGTGTCGTCAGCCGCCGCAATACGCTTGGCCGCCTGCTTGAGCGACTCGGGCAGCCGCAGGGCGTAGTTGCTCATGATGGTCTCCTTGTGATTGCCAGATCGTGCCGTCGAAGGTCGATGGGTATACTTGGTTATGCAGGGATAACCAAATCGAGCAATACGCCATGCGCATCACTATTGACACCTCGGTGCTGGTGGCCGCTACCAGATCCAGGCTTGGGGCCAGTTTTCAGCTCATTTCGATGCTGCCGCACCCCAGGTTCGACATTGCGCTGACCGTGGCCTTGTACACCGAGTGGCAAGCCGTCCTGACGCGTTCAGAGCATTTGCCCCCAGGTAGCAATGCAGATGAAGCCTTGGAATTTTTGCGCTACCTCGCATCCATTGCCCACCTGCAAGACGTGCATTTTCTGTGGCGGCCGTTCCTGCGCGACCCCGACGACGACATGGTGCTCGAAGCCGCCGTAGCCTCTGGCAGCAGCCACATCGTCACCCATAACGTGAAAGACTTTCGCCGCACCCGGGAGCTGAAGGTGCAAGCCATCACCCCCGCCGATTTCCTCACCCTTCTCAGGAGCGCACCATGACCGCCTTGACTATCCGCCTGCCCAACTCGGTGCACCAGAAAGTCAAAGAACTGGCGCAGCGCGACGACGTTTCCATCAACCAGTTCATCGCCAGCGCCGTGGCCGAAAAAGTGGCCTCCGTCCTCACCCTGGACTACCTGCGCGCCGAGGCCGCCCAAGGCCGGCGCAGCGCGTTTGACGCCTTTCTCGCCCGCGTGCCCGATCAGCCGCCGCAGCCTGGGGACGAGCCGGTCTAAGCCCTCGCGCCCATTCTTTTTCCACCTTCCCAACCTCCGTTTGCCGTGTCTGACCTCCCCCTGCTCCAGCGCCTGGAACACCTCAGCGCCCCCGAACTGCGCCGCCTGCTGGCCGAACACCTGACGCGGCAAAAACTCGGGCTTTACTGGGAGCGCGACGCCATCGCACACGACCAGGCGCTGAACGCCGACGTGGTGCTGCCGCGCCTGCTGCCCGAGGCTAGCCATACACCCGAAGGCTGCACCCAGCACGCCAACCTCATCATCGAGGGCGACAACTTCGACGCCCTGCGCCTGCTGCGCGCCACGCATGCGGGCAAGATTCGCGTGATCTACATCGACCCGCCCTACAACACCGGCAACAAGGACTGGGTCTATAACGACCAGTACGTGGGCGCCAACGACCGCTGGCGCCACAGCCAATGGCTGGAGTTTTTGTACCAACGCCTCACCCTGGCGCGTGACCTGCTCACCAGCGATGGCGTGATCCTGGTCAGCATCAATGACGAGAACCGCGCGCGGCTGGAGCTGCTGATGGACGAGGTGTTTCCCGGGCGGCGCGTGGGCAGCTTTGTGTGGCGCAGCCGCACGGGTGGGAACGACACCAAGGGCGCCTTCTTTTCGGACAACCACGAGCATGTGCTGGTCTACGCCAACGGCGGCTTTCGCTTTACCGGCGAAGAGAAAAGCTACTCCATCTACAAACACGAGGAAGGCGGGCGCGTCTTCTACCTGAGCGATCTGACCAAAGCCCACGATTTTCGTGAGCGCCCGAACACCTACTACCCCATCCAAGATCCGGCCAGCGGCACCTGGTACCCCTGCAATCCGGGTCGCGTCTGGGCCTATGCCTCCAAGGCGCGCGTCAAGGAGGGGCAGAAGATTCGCGGCGACACCATGGAGGACTTGATCGAGCAGGGCCAGGTGTGGTTTCCGCCGGATCAGCGTGTGGCGCGCTTCGACAGCCTGGACGCGCTGCTGGCGGCCATCGACGCGCAAGATATTCCGTTCAGCGGCAGCACGCCGCTGCTGACGCGTGACACGCCCGAGCTGAAGCAGTGGGTCGGTCGCGCCATTGGCTATGGCCGCCCACGCCTGAAAAAATTCAAGGACGGTCTGAAAAACGAGAACGCGCCCATTTCCTCCTGGCTCACGCCGCGCGCCGAGGCCGACACGGCCGACGAAACACTGAACATGCCCATCGTCGGCGCCACCGACGAAGGCTCGCGCGTGCTCAAGGAGGCCATGGGCGAAAAAGCCTTCCCCTACCCCAAGCCCCTGTCCCTCATCAAAAACCTGCTCGCCCAGGCCACCCGCCCCGGCGACATCGTGCTGGATTTTTTTGCCGGCTCCGGCACCACCGGCCAGGCGGTGCTCGAACTCAACGCCGAGGACGGCGCGGGGCATCTGCCGCGCCGCTTCATCCTGTGCTCCAGCACCGAGGCGACAACCAAGGAGCCCGCCAAAAACCTCTGCCGCGATGTGTGCGCCGAGCGACTGCGCCGCGTCATCAATGGCTACGGTGGTAAACCCGGCCACACGCTGGCCGAGGGCGGCGAGTTTGCCTACCTGCAACTCGACAAGTTCGACGGCGCCGATGTGCTGCTGGACGCCACCGCGCAGCACGCCGCCACCCTTTTATCCATGCGAAATATGGCCGTACCGCCTGTGGAACAAGCGCAAACAGCTATCACAGTGATAGCGAAACAGGCCGACTGGCTGCTCGTGCTGTGCCAGGACACCGAAGCCCCCACGCTCGCCGCCCTGCGTGATCTGCATCAGCAAAACCCCCAAGCGCGCCTGTCCGTCGTCACCCCACGCCCCAAGGCGCTGGCGCTGTGGCTGGCCGAGCAGGGCATAGCCGCCCACACCCAGGCGCTGCACGAGGTGCTGACGCTGGGGCAGGGCGGGCGTCGGGGTAGTCGTAATCCATAGTTTGCTAGTGCGGGGCATGAGCCTTGCCAAGGTGACGCCATACACTGCGCCGAGGTGCACCGTGGAAAATTGGCGCAGCCGGGTAGCCTTCGGGTCCGTGCGGGTTGTAGCGCTTCCGCACGCGGTGCATGGTCTTTATCGCGCTCGTCGCGAATGAAGGCCGGCAGGCGGTTGTTTCCAATGGGAATGGTTAGAGGCCGATCCGTCGGCATCTATGATCCGGTTCGAGTCCGGCGCCGCCTGTTCTCTATTTTTGGTGGTTTATGCCTTTGCGCGTTCGATGGAAGGTGAACTGCATGACTGATCCCATCACCTCCCCCAAGCGACCAGACTGGGCGCAAGCCCAGCTGCAGAGCGCCCCGCAGGCCGCTGCACAAGGAGTGGTGCATACCGCGGCCCACCTGCAGGCCACGGCCGCACGCTACGACGCCCGCCGCAAGCGCGTGGTGGTGGAGCTGGCCAACGGCAGCCAGTTCGCCTTTCCGCTCGCGCTGGCGCAGGGGCTGGCGCAGGCCCGCGCCGCCGACCTGGCCGAGATTGAAATCACCCCCCTGGGCACCGGCCTGCACTGGCCGCGCCTGAATGCCGACCTGAGCGTCGAAGGCCTGCTGGCCGGCCTGTTTGGCAGCCGCGCCTGGATGCGCCAGCACGCCGCCCGCGCCGGACGCGCCACCTCGCCCGCTAAGGCCGATGCCGCCCGCGCCAACGGCGCCAAGGGCGGGCGCCCGCGCAAGGCGGCGGCGTAAGAGCGTGTTCGAGCACCAGGAGGCCGACCCATGGATGCCCTGAACATCGAAAAGGTGAACCAGTTCTTCGTCGCCTTTCGCCAAGCCGCCAGGCTGGACGACCACGACCATTTGCTGCTCCTGATGAATGCGTTAGCCGACAGTGGTCAGGCCGGCGAAGGCGGCGCTTACGAAAACCTGTTTGTGCTGCTGGCCGATTTGCTCGAAGCCCATGACAGGCGCGCGCACCCCATGCCCGACGTCACGCCCGACATGCGCCGCCCCGGCTTCGCACAGGAATGCCAGCGCCAATGCTTGCTGGCCGCGCAGGCAGACAAGGCCGATGTGGCTTTGCAAGCTTTCATGGAAGGGGTGCTGTTGGATGACCAGGTGGGGTGGACTGATACCGACGAGACTCCTCGCAGCACTGCGTCCCGGCCCGAAGACTTTCGCGGTCAAGGCAAGGGCGGAGGCACCAAAGCGCTGCTGTGCGATCGCGTCACAGACCGCGCCAAGGAATGACAGCAGTTGAAGTGACCTTGACCCCCATGAACCCACCCTCCGCCACCGGCCTGCAAGCCCCGCTGCCCCTGCTCCAGCAAACCAGCGCCGTACAACCCGAGCGCTTTCAATCCGAGCTGATCACGAACATCAGCGCCGCGCTGCAAACGCCCGAGCGCACCCAGCGCCCGCCCTGCCTGCTGCGCGCGCCCACGGGCTCGGGCAAGACCTTTGTGCTGGGCCAGGTGCTGCAGCAGGTGGGGCAGGGGCGCGATGTGCTGTGGTTCTGGTTCGTGCCCTTCGTCACGCTGGTGGCGCAGACGCTGGATGCTCTGCTCCACACCGCCCCGGGGTTGCACCCCGTGCCGCTGGCGCAGGGGCGCAACCAGGAGGTGGGGGCGGGCACGGTGCTGATCTCGACCGTCCAATCGGTAGCGCGCGCGCAGTGGCGCAAGCAGGGCTACGACATGGACGGCGACGACGACACGCGCACCCTGGCGGCCTTGCTGGCGCGCGCCCGCGCCCAGGGGCTCGCGATTGGCCTGGTGGTGGACGAGGCGCATATCGCGCTGGACAAGGGCACGGAGTTCGGCCAGTTCGCCCACTGGCTGGACGCGGACTATTTGCTGATGGCGACAGCCACGCCGAAAGATCAACGGCTGACGGACTTCCTCGTTCACGCGGGCCGCATCGCGCAGCGGCATTTCTCCGTCAGCCGCGACGACGTGGTGGCCGCGCGGCTGAACAAGCAGTACATCGAGGCCGTGGTCTACAGCCTGGGCGGCAGCATGGCGCAGGTGACCGACGTGCGCCGCACCGTGCTGCGCCAGGCCTGGACGCGCAACCAGGCGATTGCCTGCCTGCTGCGGCAGCGCAATATCGCCTGCACCCCGCTCTTGCTGGTGCAGGTGGCCAACGGTGCGGACACGGTGCAGGAGGCGGCGCAGGAACTGATGCAGCACTGCGGCGTGCCGCCCGAGGCGATCGGCCAGCACAGCGCCGACTTGCCCGATCCGATCTTGATGGCGGCGATTGCCAACGACAGCACCAAGCAGGTGCTGATCTTCAAGCAGTCCGCCGGCACCGGCTTTGACGCGCCGCGCGCCTTCGTGCTGGCCAGCACCAAGAGCGTGAACGACGCCGACTTCGCCCTGCAGTTCATGGGCCGCGTGATGCGCGTGGACCGCACCCTGCGCACGGCCTTTGCCGGGCAAGCCGAGATTCCCGCCGAGCTGAACACCGCGTTCGTGTATCTGGCCAACGCCGAGGCCCAGGCCGGCTACGAGGCCGCCGTGCAGGCCACGAGCAGCGTGAAGAGCCAGCTGGAGGGGCAGACCGAGCGGCTGGCGCAGCGGCGCACCGTCAGTGGTGCCGTGGTCTATACCAACCTGCCCACCGATGCGCCGCCACTGTCCTACGCATTTGGCCTGTCGGTCGCCACCGTCGCCAGCGGCGACGGCGAAATGCCGCTGGCCGTGCAATCGCTGCACAGCACGGATCCACAGACCTCCTTGTTTGCGCCACCGGTGGCGCCCAGCGCCCAGGCCCGCGCGCCGCAGGGCGATTTCTGGGGCATGGATGAACTGGCGCCCGAACCCGCGCCGGCCACACGCCGCAAAAGCGCCCCAACCACCCGCGCCGAGGTCGTGCAAACCTTGGCCGACAACCGCCTGCGCGCCTTCGAGCGCAAGCAAGGCAGCGCCGTGCCGACGCTGCATGACCGCCTGCGCTCGGAAGAAAAGCCCAGCTTTGTCGCCCTCTCGGCCATTGCGCAGCAGGTGGCGCGCGAGCTGCCGCTGCCGGCGGCGCTGCAACTGCAGGCGAGGCAGGCGGCGCTGAATTTGCTGACGCAAAAAGAGCTGCACCGCGAGCTGACCACCGGCACGCAGTACGCGCACGAGATCGCCGTGGTCACTGACCGCCGGGCGCTGGCGCGCGAGGCCCTGGCCGCGCTGCAACAACTGCCGCACGCCGAGGAGGAGGACTACCGCCTGATCGTGCAGGAGCTGGTGGAGCGCCTGCGCCCGGCCTTGGAGGACGCCCTGCTGGATGCCGCCCAGCGCGCGCCCGAAGCGGGGCAGGCCGCGGCAGCGCTGCAAGACGCCCAGCGCCTGCGCCTGCTGCGCGATGCCGCGCACTGGGTCATCCGCGCCAGCGCGCAGGAGCTGCGCGAGGCCATCTTCCAGGCCATCGCCGATCAGGCGCAGGCCGTGGATGCGCAGGCACTGCCAGATGTCATGCTCTGCCCCGAGGCCGTGCCGCTGGAGCGCTCGGAGAAAAACATCTACGGCGTGCTGCCGCCCTGCACCGAGGACTGGCCGGACATCGAGGGCCTGCTGTTCACGGACGAGCGCCAGTGGTGGAAAGACCAGGCGCTCACGCTGGACGACGGCAGCCAGCTGCGCCTGGGCCGCTACGACGGCGCGGTGCAGCTCAACGCGCTGGAACGCGACTTTGCGCGCGCCCTGGACGGTGCCGATTTCGTCCACTGGTGGCATCGCAACCCCGACAAGAAGCCCTACGCCGTGCGCGTGGTGCGCGCCGAGCACGCGCATTACTTCTACCCGGACTTCGTCGTCTGCGTGGCTCATACCGAGGGCGCAGCACCGCTGCAACGCCTGCTGGAAACCAAGCAAGACACCAAGGACGCGGCGCGCAAGGCACAGCACTGGCCCGCCGCCTACGGCCGGGTGCTGTTCCTTACCCCCGACGGCAGCCGCCTGCGCTGGGTGAATGACGACGGTAGCCTGGGCGACGCCGTGAAGCTGCCCGACATGCAGGGCGTGCGCGAGCGGCTGGCACAGACCGAGGCCAGCGTGGGGCAGGGCGCGCCTGCCTGAGACAGCCTGAGACAATCACCGGCCAGGCCGCGCCGGCCCCAGACAACGGATGACCCCATGAGCAACGTTCCAACCCTGACCATCACCCGCCCCGACGACTGGCACCTGCATGTGCGCGACGGCGAGCCGCTGCTGACCGTGGTGCCGCACACGGCGGCGCAGTTCGGCCGCGCCATCATCATGCCCAACCTGCGCCCGCCGGTGACCACGGCGGCGCAGGCCCTCGACTACAAGCAGCGCATCCTGGCCGCCGTGCCGCAGGGTGTGAGCTTCGAGCCCCTGATGACGCTGTACCTCACCGACAACCTGGCCCCCGATGAGGTCCGGCGTGCCAAGGCAGCCGGCGTGGTCGCCCTCAAGCTCTACCCGGCCGGCGCCACCACCAACAGCGACGCCGGCGTGACCGACCTGCGCAAGACCTACAAAACGCTGGAGGCCATGCAGCAGGCCGGCCTGCTGCTGCTGGTGCATGGCGAGGTGACCAGCCCCGAAATCGACCTGTTCGACCGCGAGGCGGTGTTCATAGACCAGCAGCTGATCCCGCTGCGCCGCGACTTCCCCGAGTTGAAGATCGTCTTCGAGCACATCACTACGAAGGAGGCCGCGCAGTACGTGGCGGGCAGCGACGCGCACACGGCCGCCACCATCACCGCCCACCACCTGCTGTACAACCGCAACGCCATCTTCACCGGCGGCATACGCCCGCATTACTACTGCCTGCCGGTGCTGAAGCGCGAGCTGCACCGCCAGGCGCTGGTTGCGGCCGCGACCAGCGGGTCACCGAAGTTCTTCCTGGGCACCGACAGCGCACCGCACCCCGCGCACCTCAAGGAGCACGCCACGGGTTGCGCCGGCTGCTACACGGCGCACGCCGCCATCGAGATGTATGCCGAGGCCTTCGACAACGCCGGCGCGTTGGACAGGCTGGAGGGCTTCGCCAGCTTCCACGGCCCGGCCTTCTACAGCATGCCGCGCAACCAGGGGACGATCACGCTGCGCCGCGAGTCGTGGACGCCGCCCGACAGCTTCCCCTTCGGCGAGGCCGACCTGAAGCCCCTGCGCGCGGGCGAGGCGCTGCCGTGGCGGCTGGTGGGGTGATGGATCTGCCCGCGGCAGCGCCGCGCCCGGCAGTGGGCAACTTGGCGGTATTCATAGATGCCGACAACCTGAGCGATCCCACGGCGCTCGACCATGCGCTGCTGGAGCTGCGCCAACGCGCCGAGCGCATTCTCTACAAGCGCGCCTATGGCCGGGCCGAGAGCCTCAAGGCCATCGAGTCTGTACTGTGGCGCCATGGCGTGCGTCCGGTGGCGAACATGATCGTGAACAAGGTCACGACCGACAGCGCCTTGGTGATTGATGCCGTCGAGGCCGTGTGCACGAACCGCATCGACGCCGTGGCGATCTGCTCGGGCGACGCGGATTTCGTGCCGCTGGCCACCTGGTTGCGCGAGAAGGGCTGCCGGGTGTTTTGCTACAGCCTGGAGCGGCATATTTTTGCCAACCCCGAAAGCTTTTACGACGATGTGGTGCTGATGGAGTTGGTCGAGCCAGCGCCGCCGGAACCGCCCAGTGTTACGCCTTTGTTGCCACCGGCCCCGTCCGCCGTGGTGCCGCCGGCACCCGCAGCGCCACGGCAGGTGACCGTGGCGCAGGTGCTGGCGGCGTTTCCAGGCTTGCGTGATGGCCAGCCCCAGCCGCTCAACCTGGTAGTAGCGGCGCTGCGCCAGCAGGGGTTGCTGGGCAAGAACACCAAGACCGTTGCCTGGTTCGCTCAGTTTGGCCGGGCCTTTGCGTTGAGTCCGCCGGCGGCACCGAACCGCATCAGCCATTTCGTACAACCGGCGGGGGCGGCTGCGCCGGTGGCGCAGCTGGCCGCGGCCCGTTTGCGTGCGAATGCGCCGCTGCTGCTGCGGCTGCACCAGGCGATAGCCGCAGTGCAAGATGGCGGCGGCTGGGCCGGCGTGCAGGCGGTGCGTGCGCAACTGGGCAGCAAACAGGCCTTTGACCCGCGCGCCCATGGTTTTGCCAGCCTGAGCAAACTGCTTGCCGCCAGCGAGGTCTTTGAGTTGCGCGCCCCAGGCACCCCCCTGGTGGCGGTGCGCAGCACGTCACCTGCCGTGATGGTGTCGGGCCGGCATGGCTGATGCGCATGCCTGGATCGGCCAGCGCATCGACTGGCAGCGCCCCTGGCTGGCCCATCTGGCCCCCCTGGGGCGCCAGGCGCAGCAGCGCGTGCAGGCCGGTGCCAGCGTGGCCGCTGCGCTGAATGCGCTCATCGACGAGGGCAAGACGCCGGCGCTCGGCGTGCGCTTCGTGCCGCAGGCGGCGTTGCCGGCCGGCGTGGCCTACGAGCAGTTCATCCACGACCAGGGCCGCGTGCCCACGCGCGACAACCTGCATGATTTTTTCAACGGCCTGGTGTGGCTGCACTACCCGGCCACCAAGCGGCGCTTCAATCAATTGCAGGCCCGGGTGATCGCGGCCGATGGCGTGGGGGCGCGGCGCGGGCCGGTGCGCGACGCGCTCACGTTGTTCGACGAGAACGGCGCCGTGCTGCTGGCGCCGCCTGAGTTGCGCGCCGCGCTGGCCGCGCGCCAGTGGCGCCGGCTGTGCGTGCAGCTGCGCCCGCTGTGGCGCCAGGCGCAGCTCTTGATCCTGGGCCATGCGCTGCTGGAAAAACTGGTCTTGCCAAGAAAATCGATCACTGCCCATGTGTACCAGGCGCAGGCAGCTATCAATGATGTAGCTGCGCTGGATGAGGCACTGGCGCGGGATCTGACGGCGCCATGGCTTGCCGCGAAGCCGTTTTGCCCCTTGCCGGTGCTGGGCGTGCCCGGCTGGTGGCCCGATAACGAGAACTTTTGCTTTTATGATGACTCTCTCGTTTTCCGCGGCGCGCGCCACCTGGCGGCAGTGCAACCCAGCGCTTGAAGCGCCGCGCGCCATCCCCATCTTGTTTGCTGCCCAGGGCGTCCTGCCGTGGGCCAACCCGAACCCTTCACCGGAGAGAACTCTCGATGAAACGCATTGCGCTCTTTTTGCTGACCAACATCGCCGTGGTGGCGGTGCTGGGCGTGGTCGCCAGCCTGCTGGGCGTGAACCGCTACCTGACGGCCAACGGCCTGAACCTGGGGGCGCTGCTGGGCTTCGCCTTCGTCATGGGCTTTGGTGGCACCATCATCTCGCTCTTGATGAGCAAGCCCATGGCCAAGATGAGCATGGGCGTGCAGATCATCAACGCCCCGCGCAACCAGGACGAGGCCTGGATCGTGGAGACCGTGCGCGGCTTTGCCAGCAAGGCCGGCATACAAATGCCCGAGGTCGGCATCTACGAGGGCGAGCCCAACGCCTTTGCCACCGGTGCCTTCAAGAACTCGGCCCTGGTGGCCGTGTCCACGGGCCTCTTGCAGGGTATGACGCGCGAGGAGGTGGAGGCCGTGATCGGCCACGAAATCGCCCACGTGGCCAATGGCGACATGGTCACCATGGCGCTGATCCAGGGCGTGATGAACACCTTCGTGGTGTTCCTGTCGCGCGTCATCGGCTATGCGGTGGACAGCTTTTTGCGCAAGAACGATGAGAACAGCTCCGGCCCCGGCATAGGCTACATGGTCACCACCCTGGTGCTGGACATCCTGCTGGGCTTCGTCGCCGCCATCATCGTCGCCTGGTTCTCGCGCCAGCGCGAGTTCCGCGCCGACGCCGGCTCGGCCCAGCTGCTGGGCCGCAAGCAGCCCATGATCAACGCCCTGTACCGCCTGGGTGGCATGCAGCCGGGCGAGATGCCCAAGAGCCTGCAGGCCATGGGCATCGCGGGCGGCATCGGCAAGCTGTTTTCCTCGCACCCGCCGATAGAGGAGCGCGTCGCCGCGCTGCAAAACGGCTGATCTTTACCTCGCCTTCACAAGCCCCTGTCAACACCCGACAGGGGCTTTTTCGTTGTGGGAGCATGACTGTCAGGAGAGCATCGTGATCTTCCAATCGATTCGTTCCACGGGCCTGCGCCGCGCGCTGCCGGCCCTGGCGTTGGCCGCCGCCGGCCTGGCCCTGAGCGGCTGCGTGGTGGCCCCGGCCTATCCCGCCGGCGACGTGGTGTATGCCCCCAGCGCGCCGCCGCCGCTGCAGACCGAGGTGATTCCCGTCGCACCCTCGCCGGTGCATGTGTGGATCAACGGCTACTGGGGCTGGGGCGGCGCGCGCTATGCCTGGACGCCGGGCTACTGGGCCGCACCGCCGCGGCCAGGCTACGTCTGGCATCCGCGCTACTGGGATCATGGGCCGCGCGGCTGGGGGCAGCGCGGTGGCCACTGGGGACCGCGGTAGCAGGTCTTCTCGGACCCATCAGAAAGTACCGTCATGCCCGCGCAGGCGGGCATCCAGTTTCCGCGCGGGGCCCTGGATCCCCGCCTTCGCGGGGATGACGATGCTTGGACTTGTGTGTCTGAGGGATGTCGCGAATCAGGCAGGTCTTCACTGCGCCGCGTCCGGTGGCGCCGGGCCATGCCCGGCCTTGGCCAGCAGAAAGTCTATGCAGGTGCGCACGGCGCGCGTCTGGTGGCGGCCGGGCAGGTACATCAGGTACATGCGCGTGCCGAAGATGCTCAGCTGGTATTCCTGCAGCGCCAGCAGCACCTCGCCGCCGGCCACTTCGGGCTGCACCACGTAGTCGGGCACCAGGCCCAGGCCCAGGCCGGCCAATATGCCCTGGCGCAGGAACGGGAAGTGGTCTGAGATCAGTGTCGGCTCCAGCATCACCTCCTGGCGCTCCTCGCCCTGGTAGGCCGACAGGCGCAGCTGGCGGCCCTGCACGCCCGAGGTGATGATGGCGCTGTTGCGCAGCTCGTAGAGCGTGGTGGGCAGGCCGTGGCGCTGCACATATTCGCGTGAGGCGCAGGCCACGTAGCGCACCGGGCCCAGGCTGCGCGCAATCACCGACAGCGGCGGCTCGGAGATCACGCGGATGGCGATGTCCACCTCGTCGCGCAGGTGGTCGGTGCGGTTCTCGAACAGCACGTCGAGCACGATGCCGGGGTACAGGCGCTTGAATTCGATGAGCCAGTCGCTCATCACGATCTGCCCGTAGCCGCTGGGCACGCTGATGCCCACGCGCCCGAGCAGCTCCTGGCCCAGGCTGGTGATGGTCTCGCGCGCGGCGGCCAGCTCGTTGCGTATATTGCGGCCATGCTCGTACAGGCGCAGGCCCACCTCGGTGGGCTCGGCGCGGCGCGTGGTGCGCTTGATGAGCTGCACGCCCAGCGATTTTTCCAGCTGCGTGAGGTGGTAGCTGACGTTGGCGCGCGTCATTTTCAGCTTGCGCGCGGCCTGGCTCAGGTTGCCGGTGTCCACGATCTCGACCAGCAGGCCCAGGGCATTGGTGTCCATGGATCCTCCT
>JAFEES010000350.1 GCA_018240995.1 Pseudomonadota bacterium
TGGTGCTGCACTTCGTGCACGACCTGGCCAAGGCGCCGCCCGCGCCGCTCGCGGCCGGCAACGTCGAGATCCTCGGCGGCCAGCGCGTGCAGGGCCTGCGCGTGCTGAACGTGGCGGCCAGCGGCAACACCCTGCAAGTGGAGCTCGACGGCATCGGCGACTTCTCGCGCTATACGCTGCGCCTGGTCGCCGGGCCCGATGCCGATGCGCCGCCCGCCGGCATAGACCCGGCCCTGGCCCAGATCACGTTCGGCTTCAAGGTCGATTGCCCCAGCGACCTCGACTGCCGGCCGGCCAACGCCTGCCCGCCCGAGGTGCAGAGCGTGCCCGACATCGACTACCTGGCGCGCGACTACCCCACGTTCCGCCGCCTGGTGCTCGATCGCCTGTCGGTGCTCATGCCCGACTGGCGCGAACGCAACCCGGCCGACCTGCTGGTGACGCTGGGCGAGGCCCTGGCCTACCGCGCAGACGAGATCGCCTACTTCCAGGACGCGGTGGCCACCGAGGCCTACCTGGGCACGGCGCGCCAGCGCGTCTCGGTCAAACGCCACGCGCGGCTGCTGGACTACGCCGTGCACGAGGGCCGCAACGCGCGCACCTGGGTCGCGTTCGAGGTCGATGCCACGGCCGACGGCGAGCAGCTTTCCGCCTGCGACCCGGCCACGGGCCTGGACGGCACGCTGCTCTTGACCCAGGCGGCCGGCGCGGGCAAGCGCCTGCAGTCGCGCAAGCAGGCCGCCGACCTGGTCGCGGCTGGCGCCCAGCCCTTCGAGCTGCTGACGCCCATCACCCTGTACAACGCGCACAACGACCTGCACTTCTACACCTGGAGCGACGAGGCCTGCTGCCTGCCGCAGGGCGCCACGCGCGCCTTCGTGCGCGACGACGTGGCCAACCGCCTGCGCCTGCGCGCCGGCGACCTGCTGCTGCTGGAGGCGCGCGCCGGCACCAGCAACGGCCTGGCGCAGGACGCCGACCCGCTGCAGCGCCATGTGGTGCGCCTCACCCATGTAGACCCCGAGGCCGACGCCGCGCGCACACCCACGGCCACGCCCCGGCGCGACCCGGTCACGCTGCAGCCCATCGTCGAGCTGCAATGGGCCGATGCCGACGCCCTGCCCTTCGACCTGTGCCTGTCCAAGGTCATAGGCGGCACGCTGGTGCAGGACATGGCCGGCGCCTGCGCGAATATCGCCCTGGCCGACCATGGCCTGAGTCCCGACGCCGCCGCCAGCCAGAAGCTGCTGCCCGTGCCCGGCGGGCGCGTGCCGCGTCTGCGCCCGCAGGACGCCAGCGCCCTGCCGCTGACGCGCCAGGGCATGGTGCGCGATGCGCTGGGCCGCATCACGCTGGTGGATGCCAGCGCCCCGGCCGCTGCCGCCCTGCAGCGCGATCTGGCCGATACGCGCGAGGCCATGCTGGTCACCAGCGACGGCGACGGCCGCATCTGGAACGCCCAGCGCGACCTGCTGGCCAGCGGTGCGCAGGCGGCGGACTACGTGGTCGAGACCGACAGCGACGGCGGCGTTTTGCTGCGTTTTGGCGACGGCGTGAACGGCCGCAGCCCGGGCGCGCTGGAGGCGTTGTCGGCACGCATGCGCGGCGGCAACGGGAGCAGCGGCAACATCGGCGCCGACGCCATCGCCCATGTGCTGTGCGGCTTCGACGGCATCTCGCGGGTGCGCAACCCGCTGGCCGCCAGCGGCGGCGCCGACCCCCTGGCGCTGGCGCGCGCCCGCATGGACGCGCCGCAGGCCTTCCGCCGCCAGGAGCGCGCCGTGACGGCCGAGGACTACGCCGATGTGACCATGCGCGACCCGCGCGTGCAGCGCGCCGTCGCCACGCGGCGCTGGACGGGCAGCTGGTACACCATGTTCATCACCGTGGACAGGCGCGCCGGCGCTGCCGTGGACGCGGCCTTCGAGGACAGCATCACGGCCTTCATAGACCGCTACCGCCTGGCCGGCCACGACGTGGAAATAGACGCGCCGGCCTATGTGGCGCTGGACATTGCCCTGCATGTCTGCGCCCTGCCCGGCTACTTCACGGCCGACGTGGAACGCCGGCTGCTGCAGGTGTTTGGCACCGGCACCGGTGGCTTCTTCGACCCCGACCGCTTCAGCTTTGGCGACCCGGTCTACCTGAGCGCCGTGGTCGCCGCCGCCATGGCCGTGACCGGCGTAGCCTATGTGGAGCCGCTGCGCTTTCAGCGCCTGGGCCGCCCGGCCGCGGGCGAGATAGCGGCCGGCCAAATCACCATGGCGCGCCTGGAGATTGCACGCCTGGACAACGACCCGAACGCGCCCGAGAACGGCAAGCTGGCGTTCCAGGTGCATGCCATGGGAGGCCAGCCATGAGCGACGACCACTTGAGCGGCTGCCACTGCTGCGAGGGCCAGCAGCCCCGCCCCGCTATCTTCAACGACCCCGGCCTGCCGGCGCTGGCCTGGCGCATAGACATACAGCCCGGCTTTTACCAGCGCATGCTGGCCGAGCTGCCGCTGTGGCGTGACCCGGCTGCAGGCCCCAGCGCGCCGCGCCCGCTGGCCAAGCTGACCACGCGCGAGGCGAGCGATGCCAGCGTGGCCCTGGTGGACGCCGCCGCCTGTGCGGCCGACGTGCTGAGCTTCTACCAGGAGCGCATCGCCAACGAGGGCTTTTTGCGCACCGCCACCGAACGCCGCTCGGTGCTGGAGCTGGCGCGCGCCGTGGGCTACGAACTGCGCCCCGGCGTGGCAGCGGGCGTGCACCTGGTCGTCACCGTGGAGGACGCGCCGGGCGCGCCCGGCGTGTGCACCCTGGCGGCGGGCAGCCCGATACAAAGCGTGCCGCCGCAGGGCAAGCTGCCCCAGGTGTTCGAGA
>JAFEES010000351.1 GCA_018240995.1 Pseudomonadota bacterium
TTTTCGTGCCCGATGCCTGGCAGCGCGCCGCCGCGCTGCGCCTGGTGCTGCCGCTGGCCGCGCCGGCCCTGTCCATGCTCAGCCTTGCCTACTACCTCCACCGATGATGATGTGGCATACGCTTACCCCTCTTGCGGCGTCAATGGGATAATCCAGGGTTTTGCCCCTGCGGCACCAACAGGCAAGAGACCCCTAACCATGATCCTCGTCACCGGCGGCGCCGGCTTTATTGGCGCCAATTTCGTACTCGACTGGTTGGCGCAGGGCGACGAGCCCGTGCTCAACCTGGACAAGCTTACCTACGCCGGCAACTTGCACAACCTGGACGGCCTGGCCGGCGACGCGCGCCATGTCTTCGTGCAGGGCGATATTGGCGATACCGCCCTCATCGAGCGCCTGCTGGCCGAGCATAGGCCGCGCGCCGTGGTCAACTTCGCCGCCGAGTCGCATGTGGACCGCTCCATCCACGGCCCCGGTGAATTCATTCAGACCAACGTGGTCGGAACCTTCAGGCTTTTAGAGGCGGTCAGGCACTACTGGAGCGCGCTGCCAGCTACACAAAAAGAAGCATTCAGGTTCCTGCATGTGAGCACCGACGAGGTCTACGGCAGCCTGAGCCCGCAGGCGCCGGCCTTCACCGAAGAGCACAACTACGAGCCCAACAGCCCGTATTCCGCCAGCAAGGCCGCCAGCGACCACCTGGTGCGTGCCTGGCACCATACCTACGGCCTGCCGGTGCTGACGACGAATTGCAGCAACAACTACGGCCCGCTGCACTTTCCCGAAAAGCTCATCCCATTGATGATCGTCAACGCCCTGGCCGGCAAGAGCCTGCCCGTGTACGGCGACGGCATGCAGGTGCGCGACTGGCTGTACGTCAAGGACCACTGCAGCGCCATCCGCCGCGTGCTCGAAGCGGGCCGGGTGGGCGAGACCTACAACGTCGGCGGCTGGAACGAAAAGCCCAACATCGAGATCGTGAAAACCGTCTGCGCCCTGCTCGACGAGCTGCGCCCGCGCGAGGGCGGCCAGAGCTATAGCGCGCAGATCAGCTACGTCACCGACCGCCCCGGCCACGACCGCCGCTACGCCATCGACGCGCGCAAGCTGGAACGCGAGCTGGGCTGGAAGCCGGCGGAAACCTTCGACACCGGCATCCGCAAGACCATTCAGTGGTACCTGGCCAACCCGGACTGGGTGGCGCAGGTGCAGTCCGGCGCCTACCGGGAATGGGTGCAAAAGCAATACGCCGCGCCATGAACATCCTGCTACTTGGCAAGAACGGCCAGCTCGGCTGGGAGCTGCAGCGCAGCCTGTCCGTGCTCGGTCAAGTCACGGCGCTGAGCCACGACAGCACCCAGCTGTGTGGCGATTTTGCCCACCCCGATGCCGTGGCTGACACCGTGCGCGCCCTATGCCCCGACGTCATCGTCAATGCCGCCGCCCACACCGCCGTGGACTTGGCCGAGAGCGAGCCGGCGCGCGCGCGCCTGCTCAACGCCACCACCCCCGGCGTGCTGGCGCAAGAGGCCGCGCGCCTGGGCGCCTGGCTGGTGCACTACAGCACCGACTATGTGTTTGACGGCAGCGGCGATCGGCCCTGGACCGAGGACGACGCCACCGGCCCGCTCTCGGTCTACGGCGCCACCAAGCTAGAGGGCGAGCAGCTCATCCAGCAATCGGGCTGCCAGCACCTGATATTGCGCACCAGCTGGGTCTACGCCGCACGCGGCGGCAACTTCGCCAAGACCATGCTGCGCCTGGCCCAGGAGCGTGAACATCTCACGGTGATCAACGACCAATGGGGCGCGCCCACCGGCGCCGATTTGCTGGCCGACGTCACCGCCCACGCCCTGCGCCAGCTGCAGGCGCGGCCCGAGGACGGTGGCCTGTACCACTGCGTGGCCGGCGGCGAGACCACCTGGCATGCCTATGCCAAATACGTCATAAACCAGGCCAGCAAAGCGCAGGCAGCTATACATATAAAAGTAAAAGAAATAGCGCCCGTGCCTACCAGCGACTTCCCCACGCCGGCCTGGCGCCCGCTCAACTCGCGCCTGGACACGCGCAAATTGCAAGCCACCTTTGGCCTTGCCCTGCCGCCCTGGCAACAGGGCGTGGCGCGCATGTTGACTGAAATTCTGTGAACCCCATGGAGCACGCGGCACCCCCGGTATCCCACTCCCTCCCCCTCTGGGGGAGGGCAGGGGTGGGGGCCAGCGACCTTCAATCCCATGGCCGGCAAGCTGCCGGCGCTCCAGCCCCCATCCCCACCTTCCCCCAGAGGGGGAAGGAGTAATACCGACCACCAAGCCATGACCACCACCGCAACGTCTCGTAAAGGCATCATCCTCGCCGGCGGCTCCGGCACGCGCCTGCACCCGGCAACGCTCGCCATCAGCAAGCAGCTGCTGCCGGTGTACGACAAACCCATGATCTACTACCCGCTCAGTACCCTGATGCTGGCGGGCATACGCGAGATCCTCATCATCAGCACCCCGCAGGACACGCCCCGGTTTGAGCAGCTGCTGGGTGACGGCAGCCAGTGGGGATTGAGGCTGCAATACGCCGTGCAGCCCAGCCCCGACGGCCTGGCCCAGGCCTTCCTGATCGGCGAGCAGTTCCTGAGCGGCGCCCCCAGCGCCCTGGTGCTGGGCGACAACATCTTCTACGGTCACGACTTCCACGAGCTGCTGGCCAACGCCATGGGCCGTGACGCGGGCGCCAGCGTCTTCGCCTACCACGTACAAGACCCCGAGCGCTACGGCGTGGCCGAGTTCGACGCCACCGGCAAGGTGCTGTCGCTGGAAGAAAAGCCCAAGGCGCC
>JAFEES010000352.1 GCA_018240995.1 Pseudomonadota bacterium
GTGCTCGCTGGGGCCAATTTTCGCTTTCGACGCCCCAAGTCCGACAGCCTCCTAGGGTTGGGGTAGGGGCAGGCGGTTTTATCGCGGGTAGACGTTGCCCTGGCCGTCGTAGCAGCGGAACACGTTGCAGTTGGCAATCTCGCGCCGGGGTGGTGGCGGCGCGGGGCGGGGCGGTAGCGGCCGCACCGCCATCGGCGGGCCGTAGTAGGGCGGCGCGTAGGCCGGGCGGTAGCTGCGGCTGCCCTCGGTGCGCGCGTAGTCGGCGGGGCTCAGGCAGGCCAGGTCGGCCTGGCGCTGGGCGGTGTCCAGCCGGGTTTGCTCGTCATACATGCCCTGGCCCATGCCGGCCAGCACCTGCTGCAGGTTCTGGCGCGCGCGCTGGCATTGCGCCGACTGCGCCGGGTCGTAGCGCGCCAGGGGCTGGGCATTGCGCGCGGCGCGCTCCGCCTGCTCGGCGTCGCGGCGCTGGCGGGCTTCTTGCTGCTGGCGCTCGTGCATACGCTCCAGGGCCTCGGCGGCCTGCTGGCGTTCCTGTGCGATTTCCTCGGGCGTCTGGCGCGGCTGCACCTCGCGCACCGCGTCGCCGCGGTGGCAGGCACCGTCGGTGTAGGTGACCTTGCCCGTGGCCGGGTCGGTGCAGCGCATGACCTGGGTCGCGCCGGGCAGCGGCCAGCATGCGGCGGCCACCAGCGTGAGCATGGCAATGGGGGCAAGTTTTTGCATGGTGCGGGCCGTTCAGCGCCAGTCGGGGCGCGGGTCGTTGCGATGGCGATCCAAAATTCCGCCGCGACCGAAGCCGGCGCCGGCGCCGGCGCCGGGGCTGGGGCGCGGTTGCGGGCGCTGCTCCTGGGCACGGCGATCCATTTCACGGCGCTCGCCTTCGCGCCGGTCGCGCATGTCGCGTTCACGGCTGTCGCGCCAATGGCGTTCGCGCCAGGCATCCTCGCGCCAGCCGGGTGGCGGCGGGGGGTAGTTGCGCCAGCCCACGGGCGGCGGCGTGTAGATCACGCCGGGCTGCTGGTACACCGTGACCGAGGCCGAGCCGGGGTAGTAGCCGCCACCCCCGCCATAGCCACCGCCATAGCCACCGCCGTAGCCGGTGTCGTAGTAGCCATCACCCGGCATGCCCACGCAGCCGCCCAGCAGCAACCCGGGCAGGGCGGCGCTGGCGAGGCGCAATAGCGGGCGGCGTAAGCGGGGCATGTAGTGATCCTATCTGGTTGCAGCGCGAACGTGGCTTGCCGCGCATGCAGCTGAGACGCGCCTGCCCGCGTTTTGGTTGACGCGCGCCGCCACGCCACGCCGCGCCCGGTGCGTGCCGCGGGCAAAAAAAGAGGCCCTGCCGGGGCGGGGCCGCGGCTTGCGCCGCCATCACTTGCCGATCAGCACCGTGGTGTAGCCACCCACCAAAGCGCCGTTCATGCGCTGGCGCACGCGCAGCACGGCGGCCTCGCCGGGCTTCATGTCGGCGATGCTGGCGTGTAGCTGCATGACCAGCGGTTCGCAGCCGCGCTGCACCGTCTCGCGCGGGCGCAGCAGCTGGGCGCGTTGCGCCATGGCCAGGCCGGCCACGTCCAGCAGGCGGGCGCCGCGCGCCTGCGCCGGCAGCAGGCCGGCCAACACGGGCTGGCCGGGGGCGGCAAAGCGGGCATCGCGTGCGTTGGCGTACAGCTTCAGCCAGTCCATGGCATTGGCGTCCTCGATCGCCACGTCGATCTCGGCCAGGCCGGTGTGATCCAGGTAGCCCAGATCCAGCGCCAGATCCAGCTGCGCGGGCGAGCTGGAGGTGACCACCGCGATGTTGCGCTGCGCCACATGGCGGTCGGCCGCGGCACCGAACTGGTTGGGCGCCACGGCGTCCATCATGGGTTCGCTGACGCGCACCACCAGGCATTCATGGCCGTTGTTGACGTACTCGGGCACCCAGGTCGTGGGGCAGCGCACCATGACATGCGAGCCCATGGACAGGTAGGCGCCCGACGGCCCGCGCACCTCGGCCCATGAGTTGCCGCGCGCAAAGCGGTTGCCCAGATCCACCCAGGTGGCGCCTATCAGGTGGGCGTCGGCGCGCGATAGCCCCAAGCTTGGGTTGAACCAGTAGAACTCCACGCGCACGCGGTAGGCCGGTGCCTTGCCCAGGTTCCAGACCTGGGCGTAGAGCGTGTTGGGCGCGCCGGCGCGGGCCACGCCGCCCACGGTGGCAGGCATCAGCGGCGCGGCCGCGGCCTCCACGCCGGGCACGACGAAGATGTCGGGCGACTCCCAGAACACGCCGTTGAAGGGCCGCGCACCGGCGTCGCCGGCGGCGCTGCGCACCAGCAGGAAGGGTAGGTACTCGTCCTTGCGCGGGCCGAAGCGCGGGCCGTCGCGCAGCGTGTCGCGCACCCGGTCGCGAAACCACCCCAGGTCGGCCGGCGTGTTGCGCGCCGGGCGGCCCGGGTCCTGGCCCGGGCGCTGGGGCCGGACCTTGACCTTGGGCGGCGGCTGGTCCTGCGGCACGTCCACGGTGCCGGGGTCGGGGCAGCGCGGCGGGGGCTCGCAGTGGCGGCTGTGATGCGGGTCGCAGCAGCCGCAGTGCGGGTGTTCGGGCGTACCGTCAGGCCCCGGGTGGCAGGGCAGGGCGGCGCCGCAGCGGGGGCACCGGGTGGCGCTTGCTTGGTTGGCGTTCGGGGTCATGGCGCTACCTCTACTTGCTTTTGGCTACTTGATCGGTGGCGGCGGCGGTGCGTCGTCGCAGCCCGGGTCTTCCAGGCCAAAGCCTACCCAGTGCAGCTTCAGCGTCGGGATGTGGTTGCGGTCGTAGCTGCCGTCGTCTGCCTGCACCTG
>JAFEES010000353.1 GCA_018240995.1 Pseudomonadota bacterium
TGCGCTGCGTCGGCCAGCTGCTCCTCGCTCACGCCACGTGCGGCGATGAAGCTGCTGGCCTGGCGGTTGCCCAGGGTGATGGTGCCAGTCTTGTCCAGGAGCAGCACGTCCACGTCGCCCGCGGCCTCCACCGCGCGGCCGGAGGTGGCGATGACATTGGCCTGCATCATGCGGCTCATGCCGGCCACGCCAATGGCCGAGAGCAGGCCGCCGATGGTGGTCGGAATCAGGCACACCAAGAGCGCCACCAGCACCGTCATGCTGACCACGCTGCCCGAGCCCGCCTGCGCCACGGCAAAGCTGGAAAACGGCCACAGCGTGACGATGACCAGCAGGAACACCAGCGTCAGGCCCACCAGCAAGATGGTGAGCGCGATTTCGTTGGGCGTCTTCTTGCGGCTGGCGTTCTCCACCATGGCGATCATGCGATCGACGAAGGTCTCGCCCGGGTTCACCGCCACGCGCGCCACGATCCAGTCCGAGAGCACGCGCGTGCCGCCGGTCACGGCAGAAAAATCCCCGCCCGACTCGCGGATCACCGGCGCCGATTCGCCGGTGATGGCCGACTCATCGACCGAGGCCACGCCGTCTATCACCTCGCCGTCGGCCGGGATCACGTCGCCGGCCTCGATCAGCACGATGTCGCCCTTGCGCAGGCTGTCGGCCTCGATGGGTGTCCAGCCCAGGTCGCTGCGCGGGTGCTGGCCCTGGTAGTCGTTGCCGGGCAGCTTCTTGGCCCAGGTCTGTTGCTTGAGGCCGCGCAGACTGGCCGCCTGCGCCTTGCTGCGCCCCTCGGCCAGGGCCTCGGCAAAGTTGGCAAACAGCACCGTGAACCACAGCCACAGCGCAATCGCCAGGATGAAGCCGGCCGGCGCCTCGCCCTGCCCGCCCAGCGCCTGCACGAACAGCACGCTGGTGAGGATGGAGCCCAGGTAGACCACGAACATCACCGGGTTGCGCCACTGCGCCCGGGGATCGAGCTTGCGCAGCGCATCACGCAGCGCCTGGCCGGCCAGGTCGCGGTCGAACAGAGACAGGGTTTTCTTGTGCGACATGCTCACTCCTTGCCGGCCTTGAGGGCATCGAGCGCCAGATTCAGGCGTAACACGTTCACGCGCGGCTCGCCCAGCAGGCCCAGCACACGCCCTTCGCGGTGCTGCTGCACCAGTTGCTGCACCTGCTTTGCTTGCAGACCACGCGCCTGGGCCACGCGCGCGGCTTGCAGCTGCGCGTTGGCCAGCGAGATATGCGGATCGAGCCCCGAGGCCGAGGCCGTGACCGCATCCACCGGCACGGCGGCGTCAGGCGCCATGCCATTGGCCTGGCGGTAGGCGGCCACGCGCTCTTGCACGCTGGCGACTAGTGCCGGGTTGGTGGGCCCCAGGTTGCTGCCCGACGAGGCGCCGGCGTGGTAGGGCGCGGCCAGGCTCTTGCTGGCATCCTGCGGATCGGGCGCCTGGGTGCTGCTCGGGCGCGGCTGAAAGTAGCCCGCGCCCGCGAACCATTGGCCGATGAGGGCCGAGCCGACCACCGCGCCGCCGCGCTCGATCAGGCTGCCGTTGGCCTGCTGCGGCCACACCAGCTGCGCCACGCCGGTGGTGGCCAGGGGGTAGGCCACGCCGGTCAGCAACGCCACAAACAGGGCGCCGCGCAGGCAGGGGCCGAGCAAGCCAGAAAGAGGCGAGGCCGTGGCCGGCAGCACTGGGGCGGAAATAGGTACGGTATTCATGAGGCTTCTCCCTGATCGCCTTGCGCACAAGCTAACGTTTTCAATAGCACGCCACGCTTGTGTGGCGCCGGTCTTAACTCCCTCGCCCCCTTGGGGGAGAGGGTGGGGGTGAGGGGGTGATGGGCAGCCGTGCCCGCCTTTATGCCCCTCACCCCTGCCCTCTCCCGCCAGCGGGAGAGGGAGAAACAGCCACCAAGCCGCGCGGATGCTGCCGGGCTCGCTATAAAAGATGTATGCATCCTCAAACCCTGCTCAAGGTTGCAGCATCTGCAGCTGCTCGACCACCGGGCCCAGCGCCAGGGCCGGCAAAAAGGTCAGGCCGCCCACCACCAGCACCACGAACACCAGCAGGCCCATGAACAGCGGCGTGGCCGTGGGGAAGGTGCCCGGGCCGTCCAGCACCGTCTTCTTGGCCGCCAGCGACCCGGCCACGGCCAGCATGGGCAGCAGCGTCAGGTAGCGCCCCACCAGCATCGCCAGACCTATGGTGGTGTTGAAGAATGGCGTGTTGGCGTTCAGCCCGGCAAAGGCCGAGCCGTTGTTGGCCGTGCCCGAGGTGTAGGCGTACAGCACCTCCGAGAAACCATGCGCGCCAGGGTTGGCCAGGCTCGCCGCCGTGTCCGGCCACAGGCTGGCCAGCGCGGTAAAGCCCAGGATGGACGCGGGGTGCGCCAGCACCGACAGCATCACCAGCTTGATCTCGCGCGCCTCGATCTTCTTGCCCAAGAATTCGGGCGTGCGGCCAATCATCATGCCGGCCAGAAAGACGGTGAGGATGGCGTACTGGATCAGGTTGATGAAGCCCACGCCGTCGCCGCCAAACACGCAGTTGAGCATCATCTGCGCCAGCGGCACAAAGCCGCCCATGGGCGTGAGCGAATCGTGCATGGCGTTGACCGAGCCGGTGGTCGCGGCCGTGGTCGTCGCCACGAACAGCGCCGTGTCGGCAATGCCAAAGCGCAGCTCCTTGCCCTCCATATTGCCGCCGGGCTGCGCGCTGCTCATCATTTGATCGGCCCCGGCGCGCGCCAGCAGCGGGTTGCCGGCCTGCTCGGCGCCAAAGACCAGCGCCAG
>JAFEES010000354.1 GCA_018240995.1 Pseudomonadota bacterium
AAGTCGGAGCCCGAGATGCTGAAGAACGGCACCTTGGCCTCGCCCGCGATGGACTTGGCCAGCAGCGTCTTGCCGGTGCCCGGCGGGCCGACCAGCAGCAGGCCGCGCGGAATGCGCCCGCCCAGCTTCTGGAACTTCTGCGGGTCCTTCAGGAAGTCCACCACCTCCTTGACCTCTTCCTTGGCCTCGTCGCAGCCGGCCACGTCGGCGAAGGTGATGGTGTTGTTGTTCTCGTCGAGCATGCGCGCCTTGGACTTGCCGAAGCTGAAGGCGCCGCCCTTGCCGCCGCCCTGCATCTGGCGCATGAAGTAGACCCACACGCCGATCAGGAGCAGCATGGGCCCCCAGCTGACCAGCAGGGTCATGAGCAGCGAGCCCTCCTCGCGGGGGCGCACGTCGAACTTGACGTTGTTGTTGATCAGGTCGCCGATCAGGCCGCGATCCAGATAGGTGGCGGTGGTGCGGATGCGGCGGTCGTCGTTGGTGACGGCCACGATCTCGGTGCTGCCGCCCTGGCCCTCCTGGATGGTGGCGCTCTTGATGCGATGGGTGCGCACGTCCTCCAGGAACTCCGAGTAGCCTATGGATCCGGCGCCCACGCCCGTGCGGGTGTCAAACTGTTTGAACACCGTAAAGAGCACCATGGCGATGACCAGCCAGACGGCGACTTTAGAAAACCACTGATTGTTCAAGCGGGGCTCCAGATTCAGAAAAGGGTGAACGGCCAAAACGGCATGAGTTAGCCGATGTCCCGGCACATTTGGGGTCTATTTTAGGCGTTTCAACCACGGCCCGGCCCTTGATTTACCCCGGCGTGGCCCATGGTCAAAGACCGCTCGGTCTACTTCAGGCCGATGCCGACCAGAAAGGTCTCCGACGAGCGGTCGCGCGAGGCCTTGGGCTTGACCGGTTTCACCACGCGGAAGGTGTCCTTGAACAGTTGCACCAGCTGCGTGTAGCCACTGCCGTGGAACAGTTTCACAACCAGCGCGCCATCGGGCTTGAGGTGGTGCACGGCAAAATCCACGGCCAGCTCGATCAAGTGGGCGATACGCACGGCATCGACGGACTCCACGCCCGACAGGTTTGGCGCCATGTCCGACACCACCACGTCCACCGGCCGGCCCTGCACCGCCTGCTGCAGGCGCGCCAGCACCTCGTCGTCGCGGAAGTCGCCCTGAAGGAATAGCACGCCCTCTATGGGCTCGATGGGCAGTATGTCCAGCGAGACTATGGTGCCGGCCAGCTGCCCCACTGCTGCGCCGGCGGGCGACAGGCGGCGGCGCACATACTGGCTCCAGGCGCCCGGCGCGCTGCCCAAGTCCACCACCGTGTGGCCGGGCCGGATGAGGCCGAACTGTTCGTCGATTTCCTTGAGCTTGTAGGCCGCGCGCGCGCGGTAGCCCTCTTTTTGGGCGAGCTTCACATAGGGGTCGTTGACATGGTCGTTGAGCCATGCCTTGTTGACCTTCTTGCTTTTTGTCTGGACTTTCATGCCTTGAGATAATACGGCCTATGCCTCAAATACAACTGACCCCGGCCGAGCGCCGGGAACACCGCGCCGACGCCCACCACCTCGATCCGGTGGTCATGATCGGCGGCGATGGCCTGACCCCCGCGGTGCAAAAGGAAATCGACGCCGCCCTGAACGCCCACGGCCTGATCAAGGTGCGCGTGTTCGGTGACGACCGCGCCGCGCGCGAGGCCATGTACCAGCAGCTGGCGCATGAGCTGAACGCCGCGCCCATCCAGCACATAGGCAAGCTGCTGGTGCTGTGGCGCCCCATCCCGGCCAAGGACAAGGCCCTGGATGAAGACCGCAAGCCCGGGCCGCGCGACGTCAAGGTGATGAAATACGGCCGGCCCGGCCAGCGCCCCGAGGTCAAGCAGCTGCGCGTGCTGGGCAACCAGCGCCTGACGTCCGGCGGCCAGATCAAGCGCGCCAAGCCCAAGCTGAAGTCTGTCAAGAAGACCCAGGGCCAGTGATGACCCAGTCGCACCAGCGCCACATCCTGTGCATGAAATGGGGCACCAAGTACGGCCCCGAGTACGTCAACCGGCTGTACGCCATGGTGCGCCGGCACCTGAGCGGCGACTTCAACTTCGTCTGCCTGACGGACGACGGCACAGGCATCAGGCCCGAGGTGCAATGCCTGCCGATTCCGCCCTTGAACCTGCCCGCGGGCATACCCGAGCGCGGCTGGAACAAGCTGGCCACCTTTGCCGGCGACCTGCATGGCCTCAAGGGCACGGCACTGTTCCTGGACGTGGACGTGGTGGTCACCGGCAGCCTGGATGACTTCTTCACCCAGCCGGGCGAATTTCTCATCATCCACGACTACAAGCGCCCCTGGCGCATCACCGGCAACTCCTCGGTCTACCGCTTCGAGCTGGGCGCGCACCCGGATGTACTGGAGTACTTTCGCGGGCATTTCGAGGAGATCCGGCGCCAGTACCGCAACGAGCAGGCCTACCTGTCGGACTTCCTGCACAAGCAGGGCAAGCTGCAGTACTGGCCCAAGGACTGGTGCCCCAGCTTCAAGTACCACGGCATTCCGCCGTGGCCTACCAACTACTGGAAAGCCCCCTTCGTGCCCGAGGGCGCGCGCATTGTCATCTTCCACGGCGAATGCAATCCGCCCGATGCGTTGGCGGGCCGGCGCAACCGGCGCTTTCGCCATATCCAGCCCGCCACCTGGGTGGCCGAGCACTGGCGCGAATAGGCGTGAATAGGCGCAAACGGTCTGCCTAGGAGGCTGTCGGACTTGGAGCGTCGAAAGCGAAAATCGGCCCCAGCGAGC
>JAFEES010000355.1 GCA_018240995.1 Pseudomonadota bacterium
CGCGTGGTGGCCAACCCGCTGGGCTATGCGAGGAAGGGCGAGCAAGAGGCCTTCCTGCCCCACTGCGTGCTCACCGTATGATGGGCCCGGCCTGCGCCCGGCGCGTGATTCAGGTCAAGACCAAAGGCGCCGGCGCGGATTAGTCTGTTACCACGTTCACGGAGGACTTTGCATGAACATCCTGCTCGCTGTCGATGGCAGCACCTACACCAAGAAAATGCTGGCCTACCTGGCCGCGCATGACGAGATGCTGGGCACCTCGCACACCTACACGGCGATCACCGTGCAGGCGCCCCTGCCCCCGCGCGCGCGCGCCGCGCTCGGCAAGGAGGTGGTGGATCAGTACTACGCCGAGCAGGGCGAGAAAATCCTCTCGCCAGTGGTGAAGTTCCTGGGCCGCCAGGGCGTGCAGCTCAAGACCATGATCAAGGTCGGCGCCGCCGGCGAGACCATCGCCAAGACCGCCGAGTCGGGCCGCTTCGACCTCATCGTCATGGGCACGCACGGCCATGGTTCGCTGGGCAAGCTGGTGATGGGCTCGGTCAGCACCCAGGTGCTGGCCAACTGCGAGGTGCCGGTGCTGCTGGTGCGCTGATCAGGTCAGCATGGCGGCCGGGCGCGCCACCAGGCCGCCGAGGCAGCTGTCCATGGCCCAGGCCAGGATGTCGGCGTCGTCATGGCCGCGCTCGCGCAGCAGGGGCAGCATGGGGTCGGCCGCGCGTGCCAGCCGCGCGCACAGAATCACCTCGGGCGGCAGCTCGCGCCGCAGCTGGCCCGCGGCCTGGGCCTGGGCGATCCAGGCCAGGATGCGCGCGCTGACCTCCTGCATGCAGGCGTGATACAGGTCGCAGCCGCGCAGCGTCTGGGCCAGCGCCGAATTGCGCTCGGGCAGCAGCGGCGTCTCGTCGCCCAGCTGCAGCTGCAGCAGCCAGTGCAGCAGGGCCTGCAGCCGTTGCACGGGGCCCAGCTCGTCGGGCAGGGCGTCCAGGAAGCGCTGCAGGCGCGCCACCACATGCACCATGGCGGCGGCGCACAAATCGTCCTTGCCGGCAAAATGCTTGTACAGGCTGGCCTTGGCAATGCCAACCGCGGCGGCCACCTCGTCCACGGTCATAGTCTCGAAGCCTTTTTCGCCCAGCAGCCGGCTGGTGGCGGCGACGATGGCATCCTCGCGCGCCTGATGCATCTGTGCCTTGAACGAGGGCCTGGGCTGCGTCAGCTGGTTCATGCGGCCCATGTTAGCCAGGCCGCGATAACCCCAAAAACCCTGCTCGGCTACGGCCCATCGCCAGGCTGGTCATTCAGTGCCAGGCGCGCTGCGGCTCGGCCAGGAAGTCCAGCAGCGCCGCCTCGAAGCCCTCCGGGTCTTCCAGCTGCGGCCAATGGCCCACGCCGCGCAGCTGCAGCACGCGCGCGGCGCGCAGCACATGGGCCAGGGCCAGCAGCGCCTCGGGCGGGGTGCAGCGGTCTTGCTCGCCGGCGATGAGCAGCACCGGTTGGTGCACGCGCATCAGCTCGGGCGCGCGCCGCGCAAAGCCCAGCAGGGCCTGCAGCGCGTGGCGATAGGCAGCGGCATGCACCCGGCCCAGGGCATGGCGCGCCAGCAGCAGCCCCTCGGGCAGCGCGGCGCGGCCGGCATCACGCGCCACAACCTGCTGCGCCAGGGCCTGCATGCTGATGCCCGCATCGAGCGCCGCCAGGCGTGGCGCCACCCAGGCCGCGGCGGCGTCTTCGTCCAGCGGCGGCCCGCCGGCGCACAGCACCAGGCGCCGCACGCGCAGCGGTGCGCGCAGCGCCAGCTCCAGCGCCAGCATGGCGCCAAAGCCATGGCCAACCAGTGTGACCTCGGCGCATTCCAGCGCGTCCAGCAGCAGCAGGCAGCGCTGGGCCAGGCCCTTGAAGCCATAGGGCTCCACCGGGGTGCTGCGGCCGTAGCCGGGCATGTCCCAGGCCACGGCGCGATAGCCGGCGCCGGCCAGGGTTTCCAACTGCGGCGCAAAGCTCAGGTGATCGCCATCGGCGTCGTGCAGCAGCAGCACCGTGGGGCCGGCGCCCAGCAGGGAGAAGGTGGGTAGCAGGGACATGGCAATCTGCAAGGCTGCAGGCATGCGCCCGCGCGCCGATAATAGCCCCCTTGCCATCCGCAGCGGCGCCCCGTGCGCCGCGTCTTTCGTGAACAGCTCCCTGCCCCGCACCGCCACCCACCCGCCGCAGTTTTCGCCACGTGAATTTCGCGATGCCCTGGGCATGTTCGCCACGGGCGTGGCGCTTCTCACGGCGCGCGGCGCGGACGGCCAGCCGCTGGGCATGACCATCAATTCGTTCAACTCGGTGTCGCTGCAGCCGCCGCTGGTGCTGTGGAGCCTGGCGCAGCGCTCGTCGCTGCTGGAGGTGCTGGGCAGCACCGGGCATTGCGCCATCCATGTGCTGACGGCCGAGCAGCGCGCCCTGGCCGAGCGCTTCGCCACGCGCGGCATCGACCGCTGGGCCGGCGTGGCGCATGCGCCCGGCCTGCAGGGCGTGCCGGTGATCGCGGATGCGGTGGCGGTGTTCGAGTGCCGCATCCGCAGCCAGTATGCCGAGGGCGACCACACCATCTTCGTCGGCGAGGTGCTGCGCTGCAGCCACCGCCAGGGCACGTCACCCCTGCTGTACCACGGCGGCATGTTCTACACCGAGCACCGGCTGGGCCGCCTGTCGCCCAAGGCTGCGGGCCCGATGGGCTAGGACCTTATTCCGTTTCCAAATCATTCGTGTCTAGGAGGCTGTCGGACTTGGGGCGTCGAAA
>JAFEES010000356.1 GCA_018240995.1 Pseudomonadota bacterium
GTGACCACCGAGGACGATTCGCCCGGCAGGTTCACCAAAATGGCGGTGGTGGAGCCGCCGTATTGCGCGCCGTAGTAGATGCCGGCCAGCATGATCAGCGCCGCCACCGGGGGCAGCGCGTAGGTGGCGGGCAGCAGCATGGCGATGGTGGCCACGGGGCCCACGCCGGGCAGCACGCCGATCAGCGTGCCCAACAGGCAGCCGATGAAGCAGTAAATCAGGTTCTGGAACGTAAACGCAACGCCAAAACCGAGCGAGAGATGTTCAAGTAATTCCATGGTCTAGGTCTCCCGCTTAACCGGCGATGAAGCTGGGCCATACCGGGAACTGCAGGTTCAGCCCCCAGATGAATGCGACGTAGCTGCCAACTGCCAGGATGATGGCCAGGATGAGCACCTCCTTGAAGCGGAACTCGCTGCCCGCCAATGCGGCCACGAAGGTCAGGCCGAAGATGGCGATGATCAGCCCCATGGCCGGTATGCCGACGCTGGGCAGGCCTGCCAGCAGCACGCCGAACAACAGGTTGGCGGCGATGATGAAGAAGGCCTGCTTCCAGGCCCACTTGCCGATCTTGTCGCCGTCCACCGTCTCCACGACGGTGGCCTTGAGCATGATGGCCGCGCCAATGATGGCCAGCAAAATGCCCAGCAGCAGCGGGAAATAGCCCGGGCCCATGCGGGCCCCCGTTCCGACGTTGTAGGTGGTGGCGCCCCAGGCGAAGCCCACACCGACAGCCAGGAACATCACGCCGGAAAAGAAATCTTTCTGACTCTTGATAATCACGAATGTCTCCAAAAAGGATTGCCACTGGTGATTGTGGGTTGCCAGGCAGCGTTTTTCGATGTGGATTCCACCTACCGCGAAATACAAGCTTTCCCCAATGCCGGCGCGCTGCGCGCCCCCGCTCACTCCAGCGGCGGCGTGGCGGCAATGACCTCTTCCAGCGTGGTCAGCCCCTCGGCGGCGCGCAGGGCGCCGGCCAGGCGCAGCGGGCGCATGCCGTCCTGCACGGCCTGGCGGCGCAGTGCGTCAATCGACGGTGACTGGTTAACCTGGCTCTTCAAGGCCTCGCTCACGGTGAGCAGCTCATACAGCCCCATGCGGCCGCGAAAGCCCGTCATGCGGCAGTCCACGCAGCCCACGGGCCGGTAGGCACGGTAGCCGCCGGTGAGCTTCCAGGGGCGGATCATCTGCGCCAGCGCCTCGGGGTCGGCCGTCTCGTCGAGCTGGCGGCATTGCTTGCACAGCGTGCGCACCAGGCGCTGCGCCAGCACGCCTAGCAGCGTGGCGTTGATGAGGTAGGGCGGCACGCCCAGCTCCATCAGGCGCGTGACGGCACTCGGCGCGTCGTTGGTGTGCAGCGTGGAAAACACCAGGTGGCCGGTGAGCGCCGCCTGCACCGCCATGTCGGCCGTCTGCAGGTCGCGGATCTCGCCGACCATGATCACGTCCGGGTCCTGGCGCATCAGCGCGCGCAGGCCTTCGGCGAAGGTGAAGTCGAGCTGCGGCTGCACCTGGGTCTGGTTGAAGCTGGGCTCGATCATCTCGATGGGGTCTTCCACCGTGCTCACGTTGACCTCTTCCGTGGCCACGCGTTTCAGGGTCGAGTACAGCGTGGTGGTCTTGCCCGAGCCAGTGGGCCCGGTGACCAAAATAATGCCGTGCGGACGCTTCACCAGCTGCTCCCAGCGCTGCGCGTCGTGCGGCGTGAAGCCCAGCGCGTCCAGATCCTTCACGGCGTTGTCAGGATCGAAGATGCGCATCACCATCTTCTCGCCGAAGGCCGTGGGCAGGGTGGACAGGCGCATCTCCACCTCGTCGCCGCGCGGGTTGCGCGTCTTGATGCGGCCGTCCTGCGGGCGGCGCTTTTCCACCACGTCCATGCGCCCGAGCAGCTTCACGCGCGCCACCATGGCGTTCAGCACGCCCATGGGCATCTGGTAGACGGCGTGCAGCACGCCGTCGATGCGAAAGCGGATCACGCCCTGCTCGCGCCGCGGCTCCAGGTGGATGTCGCTGGCGCGCTGGTCGAAGGCGTACTGCCACAGCCAGTCCACCACGCGCACCACGCCCTGGTCGTTGGCATCCAGCTGGCGGTTAGCTTTGCCCAGCTCCACCAACTGCTCGAAGCTGCTGCCGCCGGCACTGCCGCCGGCTTTATTCGCCTCGCGCACCGACTTGGCCAGCGCAAAGAACTCCGCCGTGTAGCGCGTGATGTGCTGCGGATTGGCCAGCACGCGGCGCACCTGGCGCTTGGTCTGGCGCTCCACCTCGGCCACCCAGTCGGCTATGAAGGGCTCGGCCGTGGCCACCACCACCTCGGCGCCGCTGACCTGCACCGGCAGCACCTTGTGGCGCTCGGCATAGCTGGCACTCATGGCGTCGGCCACACGGCCCACGTCCACCTTCAGGGGGTCTATGCGCAAAAAGGCCAGGCCGCAACGCTGGGCCACATATTCGGTGAGCAGATCCACGTCCAGCGGCTTGCCGTCGCTGGCGCGCAGCATGCTCAGGTTGCCCAGGCGCACCAGCGGGTGCTGGCTGCTCTCGGCCTGGGCGCAGCGGGCAATGGTGCGCTGCGCCTGCTCGGCGCTGATCACGCCGTCGGCGCGCAGCCAGTCCACGATGCGGCGCCAGTGCAGCGGGCCGGCGTGGGCGGCGGGGTTGTGCGCTGGGTCTTGGCGGGTGGCGGTGGTCATGGCATCAAGTCAAGGGTTAAATCTTGCTCACCGGCTTGAACACGCGCAGCCATTTGGGCGCCGGCAGGCCCCAGCGCTCTT
>JAFEES010000357.1 GCA_018240995.1 Pseudomonadota bacterium
AACCGCCAATGTTCAGCTATGACATGTTGCCGCGTGTCGGCGTGGCAATGGTGGTCTTCTTGGCCGGGTCGATGATGGCATCCACCAGCACCGGCGCACCCTCGCGGTAGGTGTACTCGGCGTAGGCCGATACCTCGCCAAAGGTGGTGCTGACCGTGCCGCCGAGCAGCTTGATGTTGTCGAAGTAGCGCACCTGGTAGGAACCGCTGCCCAACGCCGAGCCCTTGATGGGGCCGGGGGTGAAGACATTGATTTCCGGAAGCGGTGTGCGGTCGTTGTAATTCAGGTAGTAGCCGCCGACCTCGGTGGCGTCGGTGACGCGAAAACGCGTGCCGACACCCCATTGCCCGGTCTTGCCGGGCTTGATGTCACCCTTGCGCGCACCGAACGAGCAACCGTTGAAACCCAGCGCCGGGACAACCATCCATGGCGACAGGCAGTTGCCACCCGGCCCGATGCCGTCCGAGGTATTCAGGAACGAACCCGGCGCCGGCGCAATGGTGGGATGGAAACCGAACTGCGCATGGCCCAGCAGCGTCCAGCGCGGCGACATCTCGATGGAGGCGGAGATCTGGTCTTCGGGCAGGACGGAGTCCTTGGTCTCGGTTCCCGGAATGCCGGTCTTGGTACCGTCAAACGGACCCTGCGCCATGGACATGTTGGGGAAAAACACGGACTCGCCCCAGTTCACCACATGGCGGCCAACGCGCACGGTGGCCCGGCTCTCGTCGCCCAAGCGGAAGGATGAATAGGCGTAGGCATCCAGAATGCGGCTGTAGCCGCCGTGGTAGCGCTTGGCCTGCTCGGTGAATTCATTGAACGCTGGCGGCTTGTTGGGGTTGCCGTACTTGCCGTCGTTGTCGTTGCTGCGGTGGTAGACGTCGTCATAGAAGGTGCTGGCCGACAGCACAAAGCCCGAATCGCCCTTGTACAGGCGGCTTTCCCACAGCGCCGACAGCCGGTTCGCCGTCATGGCGTTCTTGCCGAAGTTGTTGTCGCCATCATTGGCGCCCGCGTTCTTGGCCAGCACCGGATCGGCGCTCTTCATGCGCTGCGCGGCGGTGTAGGTGCCGGTCAGCTTCCAGTCGAGCTTGACGTCGTTGCCCACCTCCACGGTCTCGCCGGCATGGCCGGCCGCTGCCCAGACGACGGCCGCAACGGCGGCGGCTACCGGTTTCAGGTTCTTGGGAAAAATCATTTTTTGTCCTTGTTTCTTTGTCGATCAGCTTAAAAAATCAAACCACCGAGGAGCCCAACGTGATTGCCGCGTCCGCGGAATTGACTCGCGATCGACCCGTGCCTTGCCTTCGTTTTCATCAGTTGTCTCCTTTGAGAATAAAAAGCAGCTGTCATCGCGCTCGCCGGCAACGCAAGCCAGGTGCAGCCTGTGCGGCATTCTTGTGATTGAGCGGGATCAGTTCATCGTCTATTGAGACTAGTGGTATGCCCTAGGGCCAGCGATATGACGCGCTGCAGCCGTGGGGCAGCGCGGCATCGTCCGTTTGCATGTGGCGCAGGCGCGGCGGCTGCGGTGTGATGCATGCTTTGCCCCATTCAAAGGAGAAGCCATGCCCACCACCTTGCTGACCGGTTCTGCCTCCGGCATTGGCGCCGCCACCAAGGCCGCCCTTGAGGCCCAGGGCCACCGCGTGATTGGCGTAGACCTGCGCAATGCCGACATCTGCGGCGACCTGTCCACCGCCGCGGGCCGCCAGGCCGTCGTCCAGGCCGCACTGGAGCAGACGCAGGGCCGGCTCGACGGCCTGGTGCTGTGCGCCGGTCTGGGCGCGCAGGTGCAGCCGGCCTCCAAGGCCGTGTCAGTCAACTATTTCGGCGTGGTCGATCTGCTGGACGGCCTGCTGCCCGCCCTGCAAAAGGGCCAGCAACCCGCGGCCGTGGTGGTGTCGTCCGTCGCATCGGCGCAACTTGCCTGGGACAAGAACCCGCTGGCCGCTGCGCTTGCGGCGGGCGATGAGGCACAGGCGGGCGCTATAGTCGATGGCGCTGGCGAGCGCGGCGGCAACCTGGCCTACGCGGGCTCCAAGAACGCCGTTACCGTGGCCGTGCGCCAGCGCGCCAAGGCCTGGGGCCAGGCCGGGGTGCGCCTGAACACCGTGGCGCCAGGCGCCGTGGAAACGCCGCTGCTGCAGGCCGGCCTGCAGGACGCGCGCTTTGCCGAGGCCATCAAGAACTTCGTGGCCCCGCTGGGCCGGCGTGCCGAACCGGCGGAAATTGCCGCCACCGTGGCCTTCCTGATGGGCCCCCAGGCCAGCTTCGTGCATGGCACGCAGCTCTTCGTCGATGGCGGCATGGACGCCATGGTGCGGCCCACGCAGTTCTGAGCATGTCCACCCCCGAGGTCATGGAAGGCGTGGTGCACCGCTATATCCGCGCGCTGAACGACGCGGATCTGGACGCCATCGTGGCGCTGTACGCCGAGGATGCCGAGGTGCAAGACCCCGTGGGCACGCCGCCACACCGGGGCCACGCGGCCATCCGGGCGTTCTACGCGGGCTCGGTGGCGCTGGGGCTCAAGGTCAGCCTGGAGGGCCCGGTGCGCGCCTGCGCCGACCGCGCCGCCTTTGCCTTCAGAGTGCAGCTGACGTGGCAGGGCAAGAGCACCACGATCTGCCCCATAGACATCTTCCGCTTCAACGACGCGGGCCAGATCGTGCAGATGCAGGCCATCTTCGGCGCGGCCAATATTGCTGCTGATTCCATACCTATAGACCCGGCAATTAAGTATTGAAATTTCTGAATTGTCCCCCATGTGCGTT
>JAFEES010000358.1 GCA_018240995.1 Pseudomonadota bacterium
GTGACCAGCTCGCCCGCGCTGCCGCCCCAGGGGCAGGCCAGCAGGGCGCGGCCCTCGGCAATGGCGGCCAGCTCGGCCATGGCGGCCTTGTACCGGCGGTAGACGTCGGAGTCTTCTTGCACGGCGTCGCGCAGCCAAAAGCGCGCCAGGTCGCAGGCAATGCGGGTGAGCTGCGGCGGCGCCACCCAGGCCACGGCATGCACGTCGCCCGGCACCGGGGCGGGCCTGGCGCAGCCGCGCAGGGGCAGGCGGTACACCTGGCCCACCCAGCCGTCTATGGTGGCCTGGGCGTCGGCCAGCTTCACGTCGATGCGCGTGGCCTCCACGGCCACGCCGTCGGGGCCGGTGAGCTGGCCCAGCTCCACCTCGCTGAAGCGGGCGAGCATGTCGTCAACGGTGGCGTAGATCATGGGCGTGGTGCGTGGGGCGTGGTGCGTGGTGCGTTGAGCGTGGTGCGTTGAGCGTGGGCGCGCAAAACGCCGCACGCAAAACGCTCACCGGCCAGCGCAGCGGCGGCGCCGCTGCCCCGGCCCCGGCGCGCGCGGTCAGTGAGGGCGACCGCGTCCTCTTGGACAACTTCCACGCCGCCCCGGCCCAGGTGCAGGCGGGCATCAAGACCACGCTAGGCGCGTTCACGCCTGCGGGCGCAGGCAAGGCCCGCAAACCCAAGGCCGCATGAGGCGGCGAACGCGGGGCGGTTTTAACGATGGGGTGTTATGGCTGCAATGGAGATTGGCGCCGCGATCACGGCGTTTTCAGCGCTCAAGGACTTGGCCGTGGGCCTGCTCGGGGAGCGCGACCGCCAGAAAGCGGCGACCATCGAGGTCGAGTTCACGAACAAACTCATTGAGGCTCAGGCCCATCTCACGCAGTTGCTGGGCACCGTCATCGAGCAGCAGGGGCGCATCGGTGCGCTTGAGCAGCGCCTGCGCGACATGCAGGCTGCCCAGACTGAGAAAAAACGTTATGCGCTGGCCAAACTCGGCGCTGGCAGGGAGTTCTTTGCGTACCGATTGCGCCCCGGCGCTGAACTTGAGCAGGGCGGCGGCGAGGTCGCTCACTTCGTTTGCCAGCCGTGCTTCGACGGCGGCAAGAAGGTCGTGCTCAGCGGCAACGGGGAGGGCTACTGGTGGTGCCCCGCCTGCAAGCATGGCGCCGATGTGGGCGGCGCCAGCGCTGTGGTGTTCAGCGGTGGGCGCAGGGACTTGAGTGATTTCTGACGGGGTTGTTGGCATGGCTGGTTTCAACGTAACGAGGAGAGGGTGCGGGTATGAGCGACGACAGTGAAGACCGCCCGCCGGGCCAGCCGGCCGCCCTGATGGCCTATGTGCTTGGGCAGCTGGTGGAGCTGGGCGCCCAGCTGCGGGTGCAGGCGGCAACGGTGCAGGCGCAGGGGCAGATGATCAACGCCCTGTTCGTTGCCTTGCCGGCTATGGAAAGGCCTGCCGCGCTAGCCTTGCTGCGCGCGCAGCAAATGTCTTTGAAGTCAGACGGCGATGCGTCTGCTGCGGCAATGCTGGGGGTGTTTGTGGAAGGCTTGCATGGCCTGCTGGGCGATGGGGCTGAGCGCACGATGGGCGAGGTTGCTGCGGCGATGGGTCTGGGCAATGCGCTGGTGCAGAGTGTTCCTGCTGCGCACGCACAAGCGATGCGCACTTGGCTATCCATTGCGACAGAAGGCGAGATTGCTCAAGACGCCGCGCAACTTCCGCCTGAACAGCTTGCTGAACTTCTGCGTCTACAAGCCGCTTCAAAGCCTGCGCGGCGCGGCGGCGCTTCCAGGGGTAAGAAGAAGCCGAAGGGCGATTGACGGGGCGGCGCTTCATGGCTTAGGCCGCCCAGTCGGGGCGGTGCTCTTCGTTTTTGCGCCGGGGGTTGAGCCCGATGTCGCGCAGGGCGGCGCGGCCTTCGGCGGTGCCGTCCAGCAGTTGCACCAGCTCTTGCGTGGCAGCGGCGAGCATGCGCGGGGCGTCGGGCAGCAGGGCCAGCTCCATGGCGGTGGGCGGGTGCCAGGCGGCCAGGGTGTCGCCGGCGTGTTCCAGCGTGGTGCCTGGGGTAGCCTGGCGCGCCAAATCAAGCGCTTGCAGCCGACGATGCAGCTGGGCACCGTATGCGTGCAGTGCTGGAGATTGTTCAGGAGTGCTGCAAGGCGCCGCTGAACGTTCTTCCCCCGGGGGTGGATGGTGGTTGATGGTCATGGCCTGGCCTCCTTGTGCGGCGTTTTCTGATCCTGCGGGCGGCATTCGTAAACCGTCTTGCCGACGTAGAACGCACCAAGCCTTTCACATTCGGCTGCCACCGTGCTATGGGCCTGAATCCAACCGAATGAGAGGGCCACAAGCAACACGATGATCGCGATAAACCAAATAAAGGGGTCGTTCATGCCCCGCATGGTGCGCCCCTTGCGCGCGCTTTAAAACTAAAGCGCTTTACTCGCCCCGCCCCCCCTCGCCCGGCATGCTGCCGGGCATGGCATTCACTTCACCTGTTCCCCGCTCGGCCCTGGCGGCGCTGAGCCTATCGGCCGCCGGCCTGGTGGGCATTGCGCTGCACGAGGGCTATAGCAGCGTGGCGATCACGCCCGTGAAGGGCGATGTGCCGACGATTGGCTTTGGCACCACGGCCGGCGTGCGGCCGGGCGACACGATTACGCCGCCGAAGGCCTTGGAACGGGCGCTGTCTGACGTGCGCCAGTTCGAGGGGGCGCTATAGACCCGGCAATTAAGTATTGAAATTTCTGAATTGTCCCCCATGTGCGTTG
>JAFEES010000359.1 GCA_018240995.1 Pseudomonadota bacterium
CCCAGGCCGAAAAGGCGCGGTTTTATGTTCCAGATAGCGTCGAACACTGCACTAGTCAGGGATGGCGATGGCGCCTTCGCTGATGGCGATGGCATCGCCCGCGGCCGGGCTCGCGGCCCAGGGCGGCACATTGCCGGCAGCGATGGCGGGTGCCGCGCCGGGCTTGCCGCCGCGCGGCACGGTGCGCACCACCTGGCTGGCGGGCAAGGCCTTGCCGTTGGCCAGGTGCTCATACATGGCATCTAGCGCGCGGTTCAGGTAGACATGCAGGGGCACGTAGCTGCTGTCATAACCCGGCAGCACCGTCGGCAGGCCGATGAAGCCGTCGAAATGCTGGGCATTCGTCACCTCCACATAACGCAGCTTGCTGGCCGCGCCCTCGACCTTCTTGTTCAGCGCGGCGTAGGGGCGCGAGGTATGGTTCACGGGCAGCAGCGCGTCCGAGCGGCCATGCACGATGATGGTCGGCTTGCCGCGCAGGTTGCCGCTGCGCTGCGTTTCCTGCATGCCGGCCTGCAGCCTCGTGGCCGCATCGCCGGCACCTGTCACCAGGCCGCGCAGGCACTGCGCGCCCTCGGTGTTCCAGTCCGCCGTGCCGTTGGACGAGACGGAGAGAAAATCTCGCGCGGCGCCCAGCTTGCCGTTGTTGTTGATCAGCTGCACCCCGCTGGACGGCGGCACGCCGTTGCCCGTGGCAAACATGCTGGCCAGCGCCGCCTGGGCCAGTGGGACGACGGCGCCGGCGGCGCTGGCGCCCGCGAAGCTGAAGCCGCAGAGGCTGTCCTTGGCGCTGGCGCGGGCCAGGCCGTTGGCAAAGGTCACCGTCACCGCCGGGGCGATTTCAAAGGCCGCGTGCGACGGGTGCAGGGCGCTGGATTCGGCCTCCCAGCCATAGTCGCGCAGCTTTTGCAGCGCCTCCTCGGCCTGGCTGGCGGTGCTGGTGGCCGTCAACAACCCGGCCGCCTTGAGGGAGGCGCAGCGGTTGGGCGCGATGGGCAAGGCGGCGCTGGCGAAACCCGCCGCGAACGCCGCCGCGTAGGGCCCGGATGCAATCGACGGCGCCAGCGACGCACAGGCCTGGTACAGGTTGGCGTAGCTGGTGAAGTCGATCAGGTTGCGGCCGGTCACGGCCACGGTGCTGCCGCCACGCTTGACGGTGACACTGGCATTGGCGGGCAGCTCCACGGCGGGCTCGGAAACGGCTACGCCGTTGATCAGGCCGCGCGTGTCCTGCTCGGCCGCGGCAATCGCCGCGCCCCCGCCGTTGGACAGGCTGGAGGCGATGACGATGGTGTTGCCCGGGGTGATGGTCTTGAGGCGCTCATTGCCACTGACCGTGCCGAAACGCTCGTTCAGCACGTAGTAGGCGAACTCCACCGCCTGCAGCGTGTTGCGGCCCCAGTCCTTCTCCGGGTTTTGCTGCGAATGCGCGTGCTTGAAGGCGAAACGGTTCGGCGTGGCGCCATTGAAGGCCGCCAGATCCGTCGGCGACAAGCCGGCATTGAAAGCCGCGGCCTTGCCTGCGGCAGCGGCGCTGCTGCGCGTGCCGTCGATCAAGGCAACCGTGTCGTTTTGCAGGTCATGCGGCGCGGCGCCCGTGCCCTTGTCGGTATAGGCCACCGCGCAGCCGCGCTTCAGACCCCATTCCCCGGTACTGATGCCGCCGTACACGCCGCGCGAGCCCGAGGATGTGGCGGTGATGATGCAGGGCTTTTGCGCGTTGAAGCTGGCCGGCAGCTGCACCATCAGGGTGACGTTCTGGCGCCCCGTGCCGTCATCGGCAAAGGCGATGTATTCGGTGCCGGCAATCTTGCCCTCGCCGGTGGTGATGTTGCCCTGCGCATCCACGTTCGGGCCATACAGACTGCCGTAGCCGCCGGCCGCCGTCATGTCGAGCAGCGCACGGTAGTTGGTGTAGATGGCCAGACGGCGCAGCTCCGCTGCCGTGGGTTTGAGCGGGTCGGCATAGGGCGGTGCCACCAACGCAGCCATGCCGCTCTTGCCCAGGCCAGCGGTCAGCAGATCATCGCCGGCGCCGTCGTAGGTCGTGGCCTGTATGCTGCCCAGCCATGTGGGCCTGGTGTTCAGCTGGGCGCCGTCACCGCTGCCGCCGCAAGCGGTCAACGCGGCAGCGGCCAGGCTGGCCAGGGCAAAGGGGTAGTAAGCAGTCTTCATACGCGGATCTCTCCTTGTGGTTGGTTGTGCGAACGTCAGACAGGGAAAAAATCACGGCACGCGCCGCACCATGCGCAGCCGCCCCACCACCCCGGTGGGAAAGTAGTACACCGAGAGCACGAACAACAGGCCCAGCCACAGCAGCCAGCGGTCGGGCGACAGCAGCGCGGCCAGCCATGGCAGGCCTGCGGCGGCGTCACTGGCAAGGCGCAGCACATCCTGCAGATAGCTTTGCGCCACCAGGAACAGCACGGCGCCAATGGCCGCGCCATACACCGTGCCCATGCCGCTGATGACAACGATGAGCAGCACGTCCATCATGATCTCGAAGCTGAGCGACGTATCCGGCCCGTTGTAGCGCAGCCAGAGCGCCAGCATGCAGCCGGCCAGGGTGGCGAACAGAGCCGACAGCACCGAGGACAGGGTGCGGTAGACGACGACGCGGTAGCCAATGGCCTCGGCGCGGAACTCGTTCTCGCGGATCGCCTGCAGCACCCGGCCAAAGGGCGAGTTGACGATGCGCAAGAGCGCCAGCACCAGGGCCACGGCCACGATGAACAGCAGGTAGTACAGGATGACCTT
>JAFEES010000035.1 GCA_018240995.1 Pseudomonadota bacterium
ACCGACAAGGCCTGGATCGTCGAGGCCGGCGCCGGCGAGCCCTGGCACGACACCGTGGATTGGACGCTGGCCCAAGGCTGGCCGGGGCTGGAAAACCTGGCGCTAATCCCCGGCACCGTGGGCGCGGCGCCGGTGCAAAACATCGGCGCCTATGGCGTGGAGCTGCAGGACCGCTTTCATTCGCTGGTGGCCATAGACCTGGCCACGGGCCGGCCCTTCACGCTCAATGCCGCGCAATGCGCCTTCGGCTACCGCGACTCGGTGTTCAAGCATGCCGCGCCGCTGGCCGAGCAGGAGGGTGGCGGCCTGCCCGGCCACTGGGGCCGGGGCATGGGGCTGGCGGGCCGGGCGGTGATCACCCATGTGCGCTTCTTGCTGCGCAAGGACTGGGGGCCCGAGTTGGGTTACCTGGATCTGGAGCGCCGCCGCGTCGAGGCCGGCATCGAGCAGCCCACGGCGCGCCAGATTTTCGACTGGGTGTGCGAGATTCGCCGCGCCAAGCTGCCCGACCCGGCCGTGATCGGCAACGCCGGCAGCTTCTTCAAGAACCCCACGGTGACGCCCGAGCAATGCCAGGACATCATCGCCCGCGACCCGAAGATCGTGCACTACCCCATGCCCGATGGCAGCATCAAGCTGGCCGCGGGCTGGCTCATAGACGCCTGCGGCTGGAAGGGCAAGAGCGTGGGCAAGGCGGGGGTGTACGACAAGCAGGCCCTGGTGCTGGTGAACCGCGGCACGCCGGATGACAGCGTGACCGGCGGCGAGGTGATGACGCTGGCCAAGGCCATACAGACCAGCGTTTACGAGCGCTTTGGCATCAGGCTGGAGCCTGAGCCGGTGGTGGTGTGACGAGAGGTTGAGCCCCGGGAGCGTGCGCGGCGCCCACCTCTGAAGCTTTCAGTGAATAGGTGTTCTCATCAAAGCGGCGATTATGGGCAGTGAGCAGCCTGTGTGGCGCAAGACTGCGCCCTGGATATGGACTCGATCGGCTCCTGTTGTGGGTTGAGGCAGTTTTCCGTAAGGTGCGTTGCGGAGGTGATCCGACATGAGCAATGCATCGCAAACGACGCAGGACGCGTCACAAGGTATCTCACCCTGGTGGTTGCGCACGGTCCTGATCGTCATGGTCATTGGTGCGGCGGGCCTGCTGTGGATCACGGGCCTGGCCTACCGCAACGCGCCGCCTATTCCCGGTCAGGTGCTTGCAGCGGACGGCACCGTCGTTGCCACGCGCGCCAGCATCGAGACCGGCCAGGCCGTATTCCTCAAGCATGGCCTGATGGCCAACGGCAGCATTTGGGGCCATGGCAGCTACCTGGGGCCCGACTACGCGGCCAACGCGTTGCACCGCAAGGGCCTGGACGTGGCTGAGCAGCTCGCGCAGCAAGACTATGGCAAGTCGTTTGACACCCTCGACGAGCTGCAACGTGCTGCCGTGCAAGGGCAGGTGCCTGCCGTGCTGCGTGTGAACCGTTACGACCCAGCCACCGATACCCTGCGCCTGACCGAGGGCGAGACACGCGCCTGGCGCGAGCAGGGCGCCTACTGGCGCGAGTACCTCAGCGAGCCAGGGCGTAACGGCGGCCTGAAGGGTAACCTGATCACCGATGACACCGAACTGCGCCAGTTGGGTAACTTCGTCAGCTGGGCTGCATGGGCATCTGTGGCCAGCCGACCGGGCGAGAACTATTCCTACACCAACAACTTCCCCTACGACCCCCTGGTGGGCAACCACCACACCAGCGCCACGCTGATTTGGTCGGCCATCAGCTTTTTTGCGCTGCTGGGCGGCATTGCCACGGTGCTCATGATCTTCGGCAAGTTCGACTATCTGGGCTGGGTGTCGCATACCGAGCGCACCGAGCAGCACCTGCCGGTGGGCCAGGCCAGTGCGGGCCAGCGGGCGCTGGTCAAGTTCTTCGTCGTCGTCGGTCTGCTGTTTCTTGGGCAGACGCTGCTTGGAGGCGCCATTGCGCACTACCGCATCGAGCCAGATGGCTTCTATGGCCTGCCGCTGGAAAAAGTCTTCCCCAGCAACTTGCTGCGCACCTGGCATTTGCAGACGGCCATTTTCTGGATTGCAACCGCTTACGTGGCCGCTGCGCTGTTTTTGGCGCGCAGCCTGCGCGCGGATGAGCCGCGCGGCTTTGCCGGCTGGATCAATCTGTTGTTCGTCGCCTTTGGTGTTGTCATCTTCGGCAGCCTGCTGGGCGAGTGGGCGGGTATTTCTCAGCTGATGGGGGATTGGTGGTTCTGGTGGGGCAACCAGGGCTGGGAATACCTGGAGCTGGGCCGCGCCTGGCAGTTTCTGCTGATCGTGGGCTTATTTCTCTGGTTCTTCATCCTGCTGTGGGTGCTGCGCGGCGGCTCGGTGGAGGACGAGCAGGCCCGGCCCATCGTGCGCATGTTTTTGCTCGGTGCGCTGGCCATTCCGGTGTTCTACATCCCCGCCGTGTTCTTTGGCGCCAAGACCAACTACACCGTGGTTGACACCTGGCGCTTTTGGATCATCCACCTGTGGGTTGAGGGCTTTTTCGAGTTCTTTGCCACCTGCACCGTGGCGCTGATCTTCTACCAGCTCGGCTTTGCCAAGCGCGACACAGCGCTGCGCGTGATCTACCTGGACGCCATTTTGTACTTTGGCGGCGGCCTGATGGGCACGGGTCATCACTGGTACTTCACGGGCCAGACCAACGTCAACCTGGCCGTGGCCGGTGTGATTTCTGCACTGGAGGTGGTTCCGCTGACCCTGCTCACGCTCGACGCCTGGGATTTCGTGCACACCACACACAACAAGGTGGATGGCTCCGGCCACCCGGTGCGCCTGACCTACAAGTGGACGTTGTATTTCCTGATGGCCGTGGGTTTCTGGAACTTCATGGGCGCGGGCGTGTTCGGCTTCTTCCTGAACACGCCCATTGTCAGCTACTACGAGGTGGGCACCATCTTCACGCCCAACCACGGGCATGCCGCCCTCATGGGCGTGTTTGGCATGCTGGCCCTGGCGCTGATGAGCTTGGTGCTGCGCGGCGTTTGCACCAATGAGCAGTGGCCGGCGGTGGAGCGCTGGGTGAAGTGGGGATTCTGGGGTAGTAACCTGGGGCTGGCTATGATGCTCACGATGAGTCTCCTGCCCGGTGGCATGCTGCAGATCTGGGATGTGCTGCAAAACGGCTACTGGCATGCGCGCAGTCAGGCCTATACGCGCAGCACGCTGGCGCTTACCTTCGAGTGGCTGCGTTTCCCAGGGGACATGGTGTTCATCTTCACCGGGGCGCTGCCCATGTTTGTTGCCAGTGTGAAGACCTGGCTGGCGATGCGGCGGACGCCATCACCCGGCAAGGCTTGACGGGGGGAGGCAATCCCCTCATCCAGAGCCTTGAAGCGCGGGAGAACCATCTGACAGCGGCACTGAATGCCATGGAGCTTGGTCCCAATTCCGTGGGCCCCATTGTCTCCTGGCCCTGGATAATTGGAGCACCTTTGGTTTCACTGATGAATTAGAAGTGGAATTACCAGGCCATCTCGCCCTTGTTGACCTTGGCGCCCAGGTCTAGCGTCATGCTCTCGCTCAGCTGCGGGTAGGCCGCGCGCATGGCCTGGATGACGCCGGCGCTGTCTTCGGACTCTTGCAGCGCCGCTTCAAACTTCACGAGATAGCCGCGCGTGAAGTCGATCGCGCTCCCATCGAGCGGGGTGCTCGCCTGCATGTGGCCCGGCACCACGATGCGTGGCTTGAGCGCCTGCATTTCATCGAGCTGATCCATCCAGGCCCGGCGCAGCGCGGGCGTCTGCGTGTCGGCCGTCCATGCGTGCATGTTGCCAAAGACAGCCACATTGCCCACGATGGCCTGCAGCGACGGCACCCACACATAGGGCCTGTGGGCCAAGGGGCCGCTGGTGCCGCGCACCTCGATGGCCTGGCCGTCCACGGTCAGGCTGGCACCCTGCAAGGCATCGGGCAACACCGGCTGCGCGGGGGCGTTGACGCCCATCTTGGGGCCCCAGAAGGCGACTTTCGCGGCCATCTTGGAGCGGATCTTCTCGCGTACCGCCGGCGTCGCCACCACCCTGACCTGTGGGAACAGGGCCTTGAGCTGCTCGACGCCGAAGTAGTAGTCGGGGTCGGCGTTGCTCACCAAGATGGTGGTCAGCTGCCTGCCGCTGTCGAGTACGTTGGCCGCGATGCGCAGTGCATCGGCGCGCGTGAAACCGGCGTCGATGACCACCGCCTCCCTGGCGCCGCTGACGAGGGCCGAATTGACGTGAAAGCTGCCCGCGCCGGCGTTGTAGACCCTGAGTTGCAGGGGTTCATCCGCCTGGGCGCCGCAGAAGGCCAGGGCCAGCGTGGCGGCGAGGAGTGTGGTGCGTAGGGTCATGACAAAAAATGAAGTTGCAGAATCGAAGAGCATGACTTTATTGCGTGAAACAATGCAGATAAGCGGCGCCCAATGCGCTTCATTGTTTCTTGAATCGAGCAAAAAAGTGGACAGACTCACGGCCATGCAGGTGTTTGCCGACGTCGCTCAGACCGGCAGCTTTACCGCCACCGGCGCGCGCCTGTCCATGTCGCGCGCCATGGTCACGCGCTACGTGGCGCACATGGAGCAGTGGCTGGGCGCGCGCCTGCTGCAACGCACCACGCGCAGCGTGACACTGACCGACGCGGGGGAGCAATGTCTGCGCCGTTGCCTGCAGATGCTGGCCATCGCGCAGGAGGTGCAGGAGGACACGGCACCCATGGGCGGCGCCTTGCGCGGCCAGCTGCGCCTGACCTGCAGCATGTCCTTTGGCTATGCGCAACTGGCGCCGGCGCTGGGGGACTTTCTGGCGTTGCACCCGCAGCTGAAGTTACACCTGCACGTGAGCGACGGCGTGGAGAACCTGATCGCCGAACGCATAGACCTGGCGATACGCATCAGTGCCGACCCGGATCCGGCGTTGGTCGCCCGGCCCCTGGCGCCATGCGAATCGATGCTGGTGGCCTCGCCCGCCTACCTGGCGGTCCATGGGCGTCCCCTGCGGCCGGCCGATCTGGCGGCACACCAGTGTTTGGGCCACGCCCATTTCGGCCGCAGCGAGTGGCGCTTTACGCATCCACGTCTGGGCGCGCAGGCGGCAAGCGTGCCCACGCGCTTCACGGCCAATGACGCCACGGTGCTGATGGCGGCGGCGCGCGCCGGTGCCGGCGTTGCGCTGCAACCTGGCTATCTCGTACGGCCGCTGGTGGCGGCGGGAGAGTTGGAGGTGCTGCTGCCCGACTGGGAACCACCGCTGCTCACGGTGTATGCGCTCTACGCATCGCGCAGGCATCTGGCGCCGGCGGTGCGCGCGCTGCTGGACTACCTGGTGCAGCGTTTCGCGGGCCGGCCCTGGTAGCCCATGTAGGCAAAAACCGCCCGAAGGCGGTTCTTGCACCGAGCCGACGCACTCAATGCGCCGTATGGCCATGCATCCAGGCGCTGTAGTCCTTGTCGCTGGCCAGCACCCACAGGGCCAGGGCCAGCACGACGATGCCCGAGACGACGGCCACGCGCATGATGTCCATCTGGCTGCTGAAGCCCAGCACCCAGGGCGAGACGATCATCCACAGGCCCAGCACCGCCTGGCTCCATTCCTCCCAGGCGCGTGGCACGAACACGGCGCCCAGCGATGCGGCGATCAGGGCCAGCCCGACGACCACGCTGCTGGCCATGGGCGCCATTTGGTGCTGAAAGCCCAGCACCCACGGCGACAGTGCCAACCACGCGCCTATCAGCGCATTCAGCGGATCCTGCCAATGTTTCATGTTCCTCATGGCCATAACCTCCTGCCGCAATATCAACCAGATTGTGGCAATTGGTTAGAGAGGTAAGTGGCCCTGATTGTTCCCGCGGTGCAGGCCCTTACCTATAATTGCGGCCCGGCAATTTCGCCAGCATGGGTTCCCTCGCCCCCATTCATCAAAAAGGTCTGTCATGTCCCTGCCTCGGGCAACGCCGGCGCGCGTGCCGTTCTATCTCTCCCTGCTGGTGGCGTTCCACATCGCCATCGTCATCGCCAGCAACTATCTGGTGCAGCTGCCGATCACCCTGTTGGGTTATCACAGCACCTGGGGGGCGTTCAGCTTCCCGTTCATCTTCCTGGCCACCGACCTCACGGTGCGGCTGATCGGCAAGGCCAGCGCGCGCCGCGTGATCACGCGCGCCATGCTGCCGGCGCTGGTGGCGTCCTACGTGGTCGGCGTGCTGTTCCATGATGGCGGCTTCAAGGGCTGGGGCGCGCTGGCGGACTTCAATGGTTTCGTGTTCCGCATCGCCCTGGCCAGCTTTGCCGCCTATGTGCTGGGGCAGCTGCTGGACATCCAGGTGTTCGACCGCATTCGCCAAAAGAGCAGCGCCTGGTGGCTGGCGCCGGCAGCGGCCTCGGTGGTGGGGCAGGCATTGGACACCGCGGCCTTTTTTGCCATCGCCTTCTGGCACAGCTCCAATGCCTTCATGGCCGCCAACTGGGTGGAGATCGCCTGGGTGGACTATGTCATCAAGCTCACGGTGAGCCTGCTCTTGTTCGTGCCCGCCTATGGCGTGCTGCTGGCCGCCGTGGTGCGCTGGCTGCGCCAGGATCCGCTGCCGCTGGCGGCCGCGCGATGAGCGCCGTGCAGCAGCGCCGCGCCCTGGTGCTGTTTTCGGGCGGACAGGATTCCGCCACCTGCCTGGCCTGGGCCCTGGCGCGCTATGCCGAGGTGGAGACCCTGGGCTTTGACTACGGCCAGCGCCACCGCGTGGAACTCGCATGCCGCACATCGCTGCGCGAGGGGCTGCAGGCCATGCCCTGGCCTGGACGGCTGGGGGCAGACCATCTGCTGACGGTGGACGTGCTGGCCCAGCTGGGCGGCAGCGCCATGACCGACGAGGTGGCCATCACCATGCAGCAGGACGGCCTGCCCAACACCTTTGTGCCGGGGCGCAACCTGCTGTTCTTCACCCTGGCGGCAGCGCTGGCCTACCGGCGCGGGCTGGAGGTGCTGGTGGGCGGCATGTCCGAGACCGACTATTCCGGCTACCCCGACTGCCGCGACAACACCCTGAAGGCGCTGCAAGTGGCGCTGAGCCTGGGGGTGGACAGACGCCTGACGCTGGAGACGCCGCTGATGTGGCGGGACAAGGCCGCCACCTGGCAGCTGGCGCAAGACCTGGGCGGCGCTGCCCTGGTGGAGCTGATCCGGCGCGACTCGCATAGCTGCTACCTCGGCGAGCGTGGCCAGCTGCACGCCTGGGGCCATGGCTGCGGCAGCTGCCCGGCCTGTGTGCTGCGCGCCCAGGGCTGGGCGCAGTGGCGGGCGCAGCGGGCGTAAAAAAGCCGCCCGGCTTGCCAGCGGGGCGGTTGATTTTTTGATAGCTGCCAGCGCTTGCCAGGTAAGCGCTGACGACTATTTTGGCTTATTTCTTGGCGCCGTCTTCCAGCTGCGCCAGCGCCGCATTGCCGCCCAGCGACAAGAGGCCCGCGCGCGCATACACGCCCAGCTTGCCGCGCGTGTCGGAAATGTCCAGGTTGCGCATGGTCAGCTGGCCGATGCGGTCCAGCGGGCTGAACGGCGCGTCCTCCACCTTTTCCATCGACAGGCGCTCGGGCGCGTAGGTCAGGTTGGGCGATTCGGTGTTCAGCAGCGAATAGTCGTTGCCACGGCGCAGCTCCAGCGTGACGGTGCCGGTGACGGCGCGCGCCACCCAGCGCTGGGCGGTCTCGCGCAGCATGATGGCCTGGGGGTCGAACCAGCGGCCCTGGTACAAGAGGCGCCCCAGTTTCAGGCCGTTCAGGCGGTACTGCTCTATGGTGTCCTCGTTGTGGATGCCGGTGACCAGGCGCTCATAGGCGATGTGCAGCAGGGCCATGCCGGGGGCCTCATAGATGCCGCGGCTCTTGGCCTCGATGATGCGGTTCTCGATCTGGTCGCTCATCCCCAGGCCATGGCGGCCGCCAATGCGGTTGGCCTCCAGGAACAGCTCCACCGGGTCTTCGATCTCGCGGCCGTTGATGGCCACGGGCTGGCCTTCGTTGAAGGTCACGCTGACCTCCTCGGCCTTGACGGCCACGTCATCGCGCCAGAACGCCACGCCCATGATCGGGTTGACGATGCGGATGCCGCTGGAGAGGAACTCCAGATCCTTGGCCTCGTGCGTCGCGCCCAGCATGTTGCTGTCGGTGCTGTAGGCCTTCTCGGCGCTCATCTTGTAGCCAAAGCCTTCCTTGGTCATGAAGGCCGACATCTCGGCGCGCCCGCCGAGTTCGTCGATGAAGGCCTGGTCCAGCCAGGGCTTGTAGATCTTGAGCGCCGGGTTGGTGAGCAGGCCGTAGCGGTAGAAGCGCTCGATGTCGTTGCCCTTGAAGGTGGAGCCATCGCCCCAGATGTGCACGTCGTCCTCCTTCATCGCCGCCACCAGCATGGTGCCGGTCACGGCACGGCCCAGGGGCGTGGTGTTGAAGTAGGCGATGCCGCCTGTAGAGATGTGAAAGGCGCCGGCCTGGATGGCGGCAATGCCCTCGTGCGCCAGCTGCGTGCGGCAGTCCACCAGGCGGGCTTTTTCGGCGCCGTACTCCATGGCCTTGCGCGGGATGGCGTCGTAGTCGTCCTCGTCGGGCTGGCCCAGGTTGGCCGTGTAGGCGTAGGGCAGGGCGCCCTTGTTCTTCATCCAGCGCAGCGCGGCGCTGGTGTCAAGGCCGCCGGAGAAGGCGATGCCGACCTTCTGGCCGACGGGGAGGTTTTGCAGGATGGTTGCCATGGCAGGTGGAGCGTTGTGCGTTGTGCGTGGAGCGGTGGGGATTGCGTCAGCCGAAGTGGCAGATGTAGTGGTAGGCCTGATCCACGCGGATGTCGAAGCTGGAGTTGGCGGGGATGCTGAACCTGTCGCCCGGGCCGCACTTGAGCCAGGCATCGCTGCCCGCCAGCCGGTATTCGCACGACCCGGCGACGCATTCCATGATCTCGGGCGCGCCGGTGTTGAAGCTGAGGCTGGCCGGCAGCACCACGCCCACCGACTTTTTCGTGCCATCAGGCAGGCTCAGGCTGTGGCTTACGCATTTGCCATCAAAGTACACGTTGGCCTGGGTGCCGACGGTGACGCCGGCGATCTGTTCGGTGGTCATGGATGAAGCCTGGGCTGGTGGGGACAAACCGGCAATTCTAGGCCGGCTGCGCCGGTGGCAGGCCGGCCGCACCATAAAAACAGGAGCCCCGAAGGACTCCCGCGGCAGGCGCCGAGGCGACTGCGGTTCAGTAGTTGTAGCGCGGCTGGCGGTAGGGGTAGCCGTAGGGCTCGCGGTATTCGATCACCGCCGGCGGTGGCGGCACCACATAGGCCGGCGGGCCCGGCTGCGTGCCCACGACCACGCCCGGGCGCACATAGCCGGCGTCGCCCGCGTTGTCCGGCGAGTAGCCGGGCAGGTAGTTGGGCTGGTAGCCGGGCTGGTAGCCGCTCACGCCCGGCACGGCCGGCTGCACGGTGATGGGGATCCACTGCCCGGGGTCGGTCTGGGTGCGCGTGGTGTAGCTGCGGCCGGCGTATTCGTAGGTCACGTCGTAGCCGATGACGCGGTTGTCGTAATAGGTCTGCGTGCTGCAGCGCTGCACGTTCTGGTAGCCGGGGCGGCCGCCCTCGATCTGGTTGCCCAGCAGCGCGCCGCCAATCACGCCCAGGGCCGTGGCCGCGGCGCGGCCGCTGCCACCACCTATGGCGTTGCCGGCAGCGCCGCCGGCAATGGCGCCCAGCACGGCGCCCCCGCCGGTCGTTGGGCGGGGGCCGCTGTAGATGGTCTCATTGCCGCACAACTGCTGCGGCACCGCCACCTGCTGGGTGATGGGCGTGGCCGACAGCACGCGGCCCAGGTCCTGGGCCTGGCTGGCCACGGCCGCCGTGGCCAGTGCGGCGAGGATGAAGATCTTGTGCATGGACTGAAAGCTCCTTTCGGTCAGCCTGTAACGCGCCAGGGTGGCTGGCAGTTTCACCCGGGCGTGCTTTTTTGCCGTGGCGGCCAGGTAAACCTGGCGTAAAGGTCTAAGCCTTGGAATCGGCCGTGGCGAGTTCGTTCCAGGCATCGGCCTTGAAGCCCACGGTCACACGGCCCGTGGGAGCCCCCTGCCATTCGACCACCGGGCGCTTGATCACCGAGGGGTGCTCGCGCATCAGCGCGGCGGCGCTGGCGGCGTCCTGCACGCCGGCCTGCACGGCGGCGTCCAGCCGGCGCCAGCTCGTGCCCTGGCGGTTCAGCAGCCTGTCCCAGCCCACGGCGGCCATCCATGAGGGCAGGCGCTCGGCGGGCACGCCCTGCTTCTTGAAATCATGGAACTGGTAGGCCAGGCCGTGCTCGGTGAGCCAGGCGCGCGCCTTCTTCACCGTGTCGCAATTGGGAATGCCGTAGAGGATGATTGTGGTGGGGGTACTCATGGGCGGGCATCATCGCCCATGGCCGGCTCGGCGACAATCGCGGGTTCTATGCATACCTACCCGCAGACACTGGAAGGCTGGCTCGCGCATTGCGAGCGGCTGCATGCCAAGAACATCGACATGGGCCTGGCCCGCGTGGGCGAGGTGGCGCGCCGCATGGCGCTGCGCTTCGATTGCCCGGTGATCACCGTCGCCGGCACCAACGGCAAGGGTTCCACCTGCGCCCTGCTGGAGGCCGTGGCCCTGGAGGCCGGCTACCGCACCGGGGTGTATTCGTCGCCGCACCTGGTGCACTTCGAGGAGCGCTGCCGCATTCGTGGCGAGATCGTCGATGCTGCGGCTTTGATAGCGCATTTCGAAGCCGTGGAGCGCGCCAGAACCCTGGATGGTGCAGAGGTGTCGCTGACCTATTTCGAGTTCACCACGCTGGCCATACTGCGCCTCATGAGCCAGTCACGGCTGGACGTGGCGATCCTCGAAGTCGGCCTGGGCGGGCGGCTGGACGCGACCAACATCATCGACGCCGACTGCGCCGTGATCACCAGCGTGGACATAGACCATGTGGAGTTTCTGGGGCCAGACCGCGAAAGCATAGGCCGCGAGAAGGCCGGCATCATGCGCGCCGGCCGCCCGGTGGTGGTCAGCGACCCGGTGCCGCCGCAGAGCGTGATCGATCACGCGCAGCAAATCGGCGCCGACCTGTGGCGCTTCGGGCAGGACTTCAATTACTCGGGCGACAAGCAGCAATGGTCCTGGGCCGGGCGCGGGCGCCGCTATGCCGGCCTGGCATATCCGGCGCTGCGCGGGGCCAACCAGCTCATCAACGCCGCGGGCGCGCTGGCGGCGCTGGAGGCGCTGCGCCAGCGCCTGCCGGTCACGGCCCAGGCGGTGCGCCTGGGCCTGGCGCGGGTGGAGCTGCCCGGGCGCTTCCAGGTGGTGCCGGGCCAGCCGGCGCTGGTGCTGGACGTGGCGCACAACCCGCATTCGGTGGCGGCGCTCACGGCCAACCTGGACGCCATGGGCTACTTTCCGACCACGCACGCCGTGTTTGGCGCCATGGCCGACAAGGATCTGGCGCCCATGCTGGAAAAAATCGCCCCCCTCATCGATCGTTGGTATTTCACCGATCTGCCCACGCCGCGCGCCGAAAGCGCCGCCGGCCTGCAGCAAAAGTGGCAAGCGCTGCCGGCCGCGGGCGCCGGCCGCAAGGTCGCCACCAGCCTGCATGCCAGCCCCGAAGAGGCGCTGCGCGCGGCCGTCGAGGCGGCCGACCCCACTGATAGAATCGTGGTCTTTGGCTCGTTCTATACGGTGGGCGGCGTGCTCAAAAACGGAGTGCCCCGTCTGCATGCCAAGCATCTGGACGCTTAACCAGTCCGCTTTTCATGGCATTTTTCAAGTTTCGTTGGCCCGGCGGTCCTGAGCCACAGGGCGACAGCAGCAAGGGCACGCGGCGTTCGCGTGCCAGCGCCCAGGCCGAGAGCATCGAGGACATGCGCCGGCGCGCGCGCCACCGCCTGATCGGCGCCGCCGTGCTGGTGCTGGTCGGCGTGGTGGGCTTTCCCCTGGTGTTCGACACCCAGCCGCGCCCGGTGGCCGTGAATGTGGCCATAGACATTCCCGACCGCAACAAGGTGGCCCCGTTGCCCATGCCGCCCAAGGCCGGTGCCACGGCCGAGCCCAAGGCCGCGGCCGAGCCGGCTTCGGCCGGCCTGGATGCCGGCGAGGAGGTGGTGAGCACGCGCAGCCGGGGCGAGAGCGCGGCCGCAGCGCCAGCGCGCACCCCGGCCGAGCCCAAGCCCGACGCCAAGGCGGAGAGTAAACCCGCGGCCAAGCCAGAGCCCAAGCCGGAACCGAAGCCAGAACACAAGCCGGAACCCAAACCCGAAGCCAAGCCGGCACGCCCCGACGATGCCGCGCGCGCCCGCGCCCTGCTGGAAGGCCGCGGCCAGCAGGTGGCCCAGGCGGCCCAGGCCACCAGCCCGGCGGCAGACCAGGGCCGCTTCATCGTCCAGGTGGGCGCGTTTGCCGATGCCGACAAGGTGCGCGAGGTGCGCGAGAAACTGGAGCGCAGCGGCCTCAAGACCTATACCCAGGTGGTGGACACCAAGGATGGCAAGCGCACCCGCGTGCGCCTGGGCCCGTTCGATAGCCGCGCCGACGCCGACAAGGCCGTGGCGCGCGCCAAGGGCGCGGGCCTGTCCGCATCCGTGTTGGCCTTGTGACGCCTGGCGCCACTGAAGTGAGCTGAAGGCGATGGCAGCGCTGGACTGGGTGTTTGTGACGGTGCTGGCCGCGTCGCTGTTGATCGGCGCCTGGCGTGGCCTGGTGTTCGAGCTGTTGTCGCTGGCCGGCTGGGTAGTGGCTTTTTTTGCTGCCCAGTGGTTTGCCGATGCCGCCGGCGCCTGGCTGCCCATGGGCCAGGCGGATGCCGTGTGGCGCCATGTGGCCGGCTTTGTGGTGGTGTTTGTGGCTGCGGTGTTCGCCTGTGGGCTGCTGGCCTGGCTGCTGAAGAAGCTGGTCGATGCCGTGGGCCTGCGGCCCGCCGACCGGGCGCTGGGCGCGCTGTTTGGCGTGCTGCGTGGCCTGGTGCTGCTGCTGGCCGTGGTGCTGGTCGCCGGCTGGTTGCAGGTGCAGGATGCGCCCTGGTGGCGCCAGTCGCAGGTGGCGCCATGGCTGCAGGTGGCGCTCAAGGGTATGCGCCCGGTGCTGCCCGAGGAGCTGGGGCGGCACCTACCCTCGTAGCGAGGGCCGCGCCGCGGGCGCGCCAATGATGCTTGTCGGCGGGAAGTCTCCCGCCTTTGGAAATGGAACGCGAACTATGTGTGGAATCGTCGGCGTCGTCAGCACCGCCCCTGTGAATCAGCTGATCTATGACGCCTTGCTGCTGCTGCAGCACCGGGGGCAGGACGCCGCGGGCATCGTCACCCAGGAGGGGCGCAAGTTCTTCATGCACAAGGCCAAGGGCATGGTCAAGGACGTGTTCCGCACGCGCAACATGCGCGGGCTGCCGGGCACGGTGGGCCTGGGCCAGGTGCGCTACCCCACGGCGGGCAGCGCGTCCAGCGAGGAGGAGGCGCAGCCCTTCTACGTGAACGCGCCGTTTGGCATCGTCATGGTGCACAACGGCAACCTGACCAACGCCAAGCAGCTGCGCCGCGAGCTGGCCGAGACCGACCATCGCCACACCAACACCGAGAGCGACTCCGAGGTGCTGCTGAACGTGCTGGCGCACGAGCTGGCGCGCGCCAGCAGCGGCGCGTCGCTCACGGCCGACGAGGTGTTCGCCGCCGTGCGCGCCGTGCACAAGCGCATCAAGGGCTCGTATGCAGTGGTGGCGCTGATCGCCGGCTATGGCCTGCTGGCCTTTCGCGACCCGTTCGGCATCCGCCCACTGTGCCTGGGCCGGGGCGCCGACGGCACGGTGATGCTGGCCAGCGAATCGGTGGCCATGGAGGGCACGACGCACCAGCTGGAGCGCGACATTGCCCCGGGCGAGGCGGTGTTCGTGCAGCTCGATGGCAGCGTGCAGGCGCGGCAATGCGCCGACAACCCGCGCCTCTTCCCCTGCGTGTTCGAATACGTGTACCTGGCGCGCCCGGACTCGGTGATGGACGGCATCTCGGTCTACCAGGCGCGCCTGAACATGGGCGAGACCCTGGCCAAGCGCGTGGTCTCCACCGTGCCGCCGAGCCAGATCGACGCCATCATCCCCATCCCGGAATCCAGCCGCCCCAGCGCCATGCAGCTGGCCCAGCTCTTGGGCCTGCCCTACCGCGAGGGCTTCG
>JAFEES010000360.1 GCA_018240995.1 Pseudomonadota bacterium
CGGCGCTCTTCCCCCGGCACTGAGCGGTGGAGGAGTTAGTGCTGCCATGCATGGACAGACGGCACCTGGTTTATTAGGCTCAGGGCCTTCTCCATCACGACCAAGTCGTTCGTTGCACACAGTCTCGCCACGCCCTGTTCGACCACATCACGCATCTCCAGCAGTTCTCGATAGATATCAAGTCCGCAAAGCAGGGTTGCCCTGTACCAATCGACTGCGTCAACGATCATGTGCTCAAACTCTTCATGGCGATCATTGGGATTGCCCTTAATCGCCGAGACAAGACTGGTTGGAACCCGCCCCTGCCCATAGACATGGGGGTTGTAATTGTGCGCGGCCTGATCCTCGCCCAGCTTCAGCGAGTAAATGACTGCAGCGAACATGGTTGCGAACTCAATCGGCTTTTCCAATGCGAGGGGGTCTTGCCTCACGAAGGGCAAATGATGCCGCAGCACATGCCGTGCCAGTTGGGTAGCCTTGAGGACTTCATTTTTGTCTACGGACCGGTTAAAGAGCGCCTTAGCAACGCTCCTGTAGCTCTCTACTGAGTATTCAGCGTCAATGGCGTCGATGCGTTGCGGGGGGGCCTCCATAAGTCCGCGAACCCAGAGCTGTGCAAGCTCAGGTCGCTGGGCGGGCATTCTCTTCAAGATGGTTCTGAATTCAGCGTAGTGCCTCAGTTCCAGCGTCCTGGCATGGATATAGAGGGTCTCATCGAATGGCTTGACGCTCTGATCTGCCAGGGTTCGCAATTCGTCCAGGTGCTTTTGGTAGTAGAGCTTTGCGAGCTGCAGGCGGTCTTGCATCACGGCACCGCTGCGATCCTGCTGCCCCTCAGTCCGCGAACGCGCCTCTCGTTTGATAGCTTCGATGAACCGCTCCATGGCAGGCATCAGGAGCGGTAAGCAGCTGTCGATCCGTTCGCGCATCTCAGCCGGGAGCTGCAAAGAGAGATAGGTTGCCACGTCGGCGAACTGTGCGCGTTTCTCATTTTGTGTGCCCAGAGGATAGGGGTTGGTGATTTCCAGCGAGAGCTTCGCTCCGGTTCCGGGTGGCTTGAGCATTCCAACGATGCCAGGGCCGCGCATCTTTTTGAGGTAAGAGAAGAGCCAGACCGTTCGGGTAAATCTCATCGGATCGGCGGCTCGATGCTCCGCCACAGAGGAGCCTGTGAGTTCGGACAGGGCATTGGCGGTCTGCTTTACAAACTTTTCGTCGACGGCTCCGTCGGGGAGTTTGCAGGTACGCGCCACCGCGTCGGCGATGGCCTGGTAGGTACATTGGTCGCGCTCCAGGCTCTGATCGCTGCCTGGGTGAAATGCTGTCGGAAAGATCACCGAGCGCTGCTCCGAGGTCAAGGGGCCGAGCACGACCGCTTCAAGCAGAGTTTGACGTCCCTTTGCACCGCCTCCCAGGAAGGCTCCGAAGCGACCCATGCTGAACCTTGAATTCCACACGAAGGCTTCGGAGAAGACATTAACTCCCACATGTTTCCCGGCCATTTCCAAGAAGATGGAAGGCACCGAATTGGGCCTGGTTTGGTTAGCGTCCCTCTGAGGCACTTCGGGCGTTTGGGTTTTAGTGGCGGCCATGGGAGGAACTTGAAGACGTGAAGTTGGCAGAACCTGGGATTTCGCAGGTGCGCGGTTGTGTTGTGCCCGAATGGGCTCCCTGCCCCTGCGCTGGGGTCTCGTGGTAGGGGACAAGCGTGTAGTTGGTCACAACTTTGAGCCAAAGCTGGTTTACAGCCTCCGTGGCTGCACTGGTCATGAGTTCCCTCTGATGCTTGTCCCAGCCGCCCGCGAGGCTGGTAAGGCGCAGTTGTGCGGCCGTGCCGTGGAGGGGCTTGCCGTTCTCGGCCAATGCTTTGGCAGACGAAGGCTTGGATGGTTTTTTCATGGAATTTCTCCTCGGCTGGGCAAGGCCGGTAATGATCGGGGGCGGCTGCACCGGGCCGCAGCTCAACTATCACGTGATCCAGCTTCGAGGGCCAGCCTAAAAAATTTCGCATGCCTTTTTACCCGGCCGAGAGGACTCGATCCTAGCCCGACGACCAAAATACTTTAGTCGTCATCCATGTATGTCCGGCCGTTGTGATCGACGCTGACGCAAGCTGTCCATCAAAGTCGTAAATTCCGCTCTCAGCCGGTTTCAACCGCGCTCGCAAGGAGGCCGCACTGCCGCCGTTCGTCGAAGTCCGCTTCTGGCCGGTTGCAGTCAACCAAATGAGCAACTGAATCAGACGGCGCTCGCTTCAAACAGTCGCATTCTCGAAAAGCGGCTTGCTCAACGATGAGCACCAGCGCGCCGGGCGGCCCTGCTTTATTGGGAGCGCTATCGCACACGGACGGTTGCCCGATGAAGCCCGGCACGCAGGAACAGATACTCGCCAGTTCCTGCACACGGAAATCACCAAGTGGGCCAAGGTGACCAAGACGGCGGGCATTACGACGGGGTGAGGCGCCCGCCAGCCCCCGCTTGTTGCGTTGCGATATCAGCCCGCCTTGACGTGCCTGCAAGTGCTCTTCGCCAACGGCTTGAATGCCTGATCCCCCGGAATCGTGGCCAGCACCTTGTAGTAGTCCCACGGGTACTGCGATTCGGCGGGCTTCTTCACCTGCACGAGGAACATGTCGTGCACCATGCGCCCGTCCTCGCGCAGCCGGCCGTTCTGCGCAAACATGTCCGACAGCTTCATGCCCTGCAGTTGCTTGACCACGGTGGGGGCGTCGTCGGTGCCCGCG
>JAFEES010000361.1 GCA_018240995.1 Pseudomonadota bacterium
CGGCCAGCTGCAGCACCGGCTCGCGGCTGGTCTTCTGGTTGCAGCCGGCTACCAGGCTGTTCAGCGTCAGGGGGTAGCTGTCAGGCACGGTGCGCGACTTTTCCAGCAGCGTGGCGAGCACGCGGGCCTCGGCGGTGGTCAGGGGGCGTTGTCGTGGGTCGAAGGGCATGGGCGGGGGATAATTTGGGCCAAATGCAGAACATCGTAATCTTGATCTCCGGCGGCGGCTCCAACATGGCCGCCATAGCCCGCACCGCGCAGCAGCAGGACTGGGCCGGGCGCCATGGCATACGCGTGGTGGCCGTCATCAGCAACCAGGCCGACGCCAAGGGCCTGGGCCTGGCGCGCGCGCAGGGCATTGCCACCGAGGTGCTGGATCACAAGGGCTTTGCCAGCCGCGAGGCATTCGACGCAGAGCTGGCGCGCGTGATAGACCACCATGAGCCCAGCCTGGTGGTGCTGGCGGGCTTCATGCGCATCCTCACGCCGGGCTTCGTCGCGCATTACGCGGGGCGGCTGGTGAACATCCACCCCTCGCTGCTGCCCGCGTTCACGGGCCTGCACACGCACCAGCGCGCCATTGATGCCGGCTGCAAGTTTGCCGGTTGTACGGTGCACCTGGTGACGGCGGAGCTGGACGTGGGGCCCATCCTGGATCAGGCGGTGGTGCCGGTGCTGGCGGGCGACACGGCCGACAGCCTGGCGGCGCGCGTGCTCACGCAGGAACACCTGATCTACCCGCGCGCGGTGCTGGCGCAGCTGCTGCGCATAGCCTAGCGCAGCAGGCGCTGACAGGCGCCCAAGATGGGACAATCGCACCATGCATCCCAAAGCCCTTCTGGACGCCTGCGCCGAGCTCGTCAGGCTGGTCCTTACCCTTGAACACCCGGCCGACGCCGTCGTCTCGCGCTATTTTCGCGAGCACCGTGGCCTGGGCCCGCGCGAGCGGGCCACGCTGGCCGAAACCGTCTACACCGTGCTGCGCAAGAAGCTGCTGTTCGAGCAGCTGGCGCGCTCAGGTCAAGGCCCGCGTGAACGGCGCCTGGCCATCCTGGGCTTCCATGGGCCGCGTGACTTCCTCAAGAGTGCGCTGTCGGAGCAGGAAAAGGCCTGGGTTGACGAATGCGATGCCGTGCGCCCCGAGGATCTGCTGGCGCCGCACCGCCACAACCTGCCCGAGTGGCTGGTGGCGCCGCTGAAAGAACAGCTGGGCGAGACGGGCTTCTGGACCCTGGCGGACAGCCTGACCCAGCCCGCGCCGCTGGACCTGCGCGTCAATGCCTTGAAGGAAAAACGCGACCAAGTACAGAAGGGGCTTGCGCAAGCAGCTATCAAATCAGAAGTAACGCCGTATTCGCCCTGGGGCCTGCGCGTGCAGGGCAAGCCGGCGCTGACGCGGCTGGACGCCTTCACGCGCGGCGCCATCGAGGTGCAAGACGAGGGCTCGCAGCTGCTGGCCCTGCTGCTGGACGCCAAGCGCGGCGAGATGGTGGTCGATTTTTGCGCCGGCGCCGGCGGCAAGACCCTGGCCATAGGCGCGGCCATGCGCAGCACCGGGCGCCTGTATGCCTTCGACGTGTCGGCCCACCGGCTCGATGCGCTGAAACCCCGCCTGGCGCGCAGCGGCCTGTCCAACGTGCACCCGGCGGCCATCGCCCACGAGAGGGACGAGCGCGTCAAGCGCCTGGCCGGCAAGATCGACCGCGTGCTGGTCGATGCGCCCTGCTCGGGCCTGGGCACGCTGCGCCGCAACCCGGACCTGAAATGGCGCCAGTCGCCCCAGGCGCTGCAGGAGCTGGCGGCCAAGCAGGCCGCCATATTGGCGAGCGCCGCGCGCCTGGTGAAGCCGGGTGGCCGCCTGGTGTATGCCACCTGCAGCGTGCTGCCGCAGGAAAACGAGGCCATCGCCGAGGCCTTTGGCGCGGCCCACCCCGACTTTGTGGCGCAGGACGCGGGCGCGCTGCTGGCGCAGCTGAAGGTGCCGCAGGCCGCCAGCCTGTGCAGCGGCGGTGCGGACGGCCAGCGCTACCTGCGGCTATGGCCCCACCTGCACCAGACGGATGGGTTCTTTGCCGCCGTGTGGGCGAAAAAGGCCTGAATCAGCGTGCCCGGCCGGCCTTGGGCGCGTCTGGCCCGCGCTCGGGCAGGGGTACCTGGGCGATGGGGCCGTGCTCCAGGGTCAGGAACCTGTCCATCACCTCGTACAGCTCGGCGATCATGGCGCGGCCGTAGGCCTGCTCGATGAGGTGGTACTGCTCGATGATGAGCGGGCTGAGCTCTTCCACCAGCTGCTGCGCCTGCGCCGTGATGCGCACGCTCACGCGGCGCTGATCCTCCTCCATGCGCGTGCGCGTGACCAGGCCCATGTCCTCCATGCGCGCCAGCACGCCCGCCAGGCTGGGGCTGAGGATCTGGCAGATCTCGCAGATCTCGCGCGGCTCCAGCTGCCCCGCCTCGCTGATGGCGCGCAGGACGCGCCACTGCTGCTCCGTCAGGCCGAAATGGGTGATCAGCGGACGGAAATGCCCCAGCAGCTTCTCGCGCGCGCGCAGCAGCAGTTGTGGCAGGTTGCGGTAGGAAAAATGCTGGCTCATGGCGTGCTGGTGGCGAGGTCGTAGAGCGTGATCATAGGTTGATTGCTAATAAGTTAGCAATGACAGTGGGGCGGGGTGCACCATCTAGGAGGCTGTCGGACTTGGGGCGTCGAAAGCGAAAATTGGCCCCAGCGAGCA
>JAFEES010000362.1 GCA_018240995.1 Pseudomonadota bacterium
CGCACCGCACAAGGTCAAGCTGGCGGTGAGCGGCTGCCCGCGCAACTGCGCCGAAAGCGGCATCAAGGACGTGGGCATCATCGGCGTCGATTCGGGCTGGGAGATCCACATCGCCGGCAACGGCGGCATCAAGACCGAGGTGGCGCATTTCTTCACCAAGGTCAAAACCGCCGAGGAGGTGATGCAAATCAGCGGCGCCTTCCTGCAGCTGTACCGCGAAGAGGGCTGGTACCTGGAGCGCACCACGCACTACGTGGCGCGCGTGGGGCTCGATCACGTGAAGAAAAAAGTGCTGGAAGACACCGCCAACGCCCAGGCGCTGTGGGCGCGGTTGCAAGACGCGCTGGACGGCGAGCCCGACCCGTGGTTCGAGGGCGAGAAGGCGCGGGTGGACGCGCGCCAGTTCATACCGATTGCGGTGGCTTGAGCCCCCTCTCCCCAACCCCTCTCCCGCGAGGGGAGAGGGGCCAAAGCCGCAGCCAGAAACGGGCCAGCCCCTCCTACTCCCCTCCCCCCTCGCGGGGGAGGGGCCGGGGGAGAGGGGGAACCCCCATCAACCTCATAACAAAAAAAGCCTCTGGCGCCATAACAACAAGCGCAAGCAGCTACGAAAGGTATAGCAAAATGACCACCGATTGGACTTACATCTGCCAGGTAAACGACATCCCGCGCCAAGGCGCGCGCCGCGTGGCGCGCGCGCAGGGGCTGGAGGTGGCCGTCTTTCGCACCGGCCAGGACGCCGTCTACGCCCTGCTCGACTACAGCCCCTACAAGGGCGGGCCGCTCTCGCAGGGCATGGTGTTTGGCAACAACGTCGCCTGCCCGCTGCACAACTGGACGATTGGCCTGGCCGACGGCCAGGCGCTGGCGCCCGACGAGGGCAGTACGCCGGTGTTTCGCGTGCAGCTGCAGGGCGGCGGCGTGTACCTGAGCGCCGACGAGCTGGCGCACCACGCGCTCACGCAAAAGCGCCCGCTGGCCGGCCCGGCGCGGCGCGCCACGACATAAACCACCTACCAGGAGCACCACATGTCTTACTTAAGCCCGGCCGAATTCGTCACCAAGATGGTCGATACCGGTGACGCCAAGATCCACATGTCCACGCGCGACACCTTGATCCGCGCCTTCATGGCCGGCGCCATCCTGGCGCTGGCGGCGGTGTTCGCCGTCAGCGCCAGCGTCATGAGCGGCTCGGCGCTCATCGGCGCGCTGCTGTTCCCGGTGGGTGTTTGCATGCTCTACCTGCTGGGCTTTGACCTGCTCACGGGCGTGTTCATGCTCACGCCGCTGGCCTGGCTGGACAAGCGCGCAGGGGTGACCGTGGGTGGCATTGCGCGTAACTGGGGCCTGGTGTTCGCGGGCAACTTTCTGGGCGCGCTCACGGTAGCGGGCATGATGGCCTTTATCTTCACCTACGGCTTTTCCGTGCCGCCAAATGAGATAGGGCAAAAAATCGGCCACATCGGCGAGGCCCGCACCCTGGGCTACGCGCAGTACGGGCTGATGGGCTGGTGCACCATCTTTTTGCGCGGCGTGCTGTGCAACTGGATGGTCTCGACCGGCGTCGTCGGCGCCATGATCTCCACCACCGTCAGCGGCAAGGTGATCGCCATGTGGATGCCCATCATGCTGTTCTTCGCCATGGGCTTTGAACATTCGGTGGTGAACATGTTCCTGTTCCCCTCGGGCCTGATGATGGGCGGCAATTTCTCCATCATGGACTACCTCATCTGGAACGAAATCCCGGTGGTGCTGGGCAATTTGCTGGGCGGCCTGGCGTTCACGGGCCTGACGCTCTACACCACGCACGCGCGCACCGCGCCCACGCGCATATCGGGCTGAGGGCCTGGGCGGGTCGGGCAGGGGCGCATGCCGCAGCACCTAAAATGTTCGGTTCGCGCGCGCACGGTCGCGTGCCCCTACCGAATTGCCCCGCCATGCTGAACTTCCAACAAATCATCCTCACCCTGCAGAACTACTGGGCCGAACAGGGCTGCGCGCTCTTGCAGCCCTACGACATGGAAGTCGGCGCCGGTACGTCGCATACAGCTACGTTTTTAAGAGCATTGGGCCCCGAGCCCTGGAAGGCGGCCTACGTGCAGCCCAGCCGCCGCCCCAAGGACGGGCGCTATGGCGACAACCCGAACCGCCTGCAGCATTACTACCAGTACCAGGTGGTGCTGAAGCCTGCGCCGGCCAACATCCTGGAGCTGTACCTGGGCAGCCTGGAGGCCCTGGGTTTCGATTTGAAGAAAAACGACATCCGCTTCGTCGAGGACGATTGGGAGAACCCCACGCTGGGCGCCTGGGGCCTGGGCTGGGAGGTGTGGTTGAACGGCATGGAGGTGACGCAGTTCACCTATTTCCAGCAGGTCGCCGGCATAGACTGCAAGCCCGCCACGGGCGAGATCACCTATGGCCTGGAGCGCCTGGCCATGTACCTGCAGGGCGTGGACAACGTCTACAACCTGACCTGGACGGATGGCCTGACGTACGGCGACGTGTACCACCAGAACGAGGTCGAGCAGTCCACCTACAACTTCGAGCATTCCGACGCCGAATTTTTGTTCACTGCCTTCGGTGCGCATGAAAAGCAGGCCCAGCATCTGATGGCCGAGCAGCTGGCACTGCCCGCCTACGAGCAGGTGCTCAAGGCCGCGCACACCTTCAACCTGCTGGATGCGCGCGGGGCGATCTCGGTCACCGAGCGCGCCGCCTA
>JAFEES010000363.1 GCA_018240995.1 Pseudomonadota bacterium
AAGCCGGAAAAGTTGAAAGATTGGCTGGAGGAAAACGGCCTGACGCTGGAATCTCGACGCCACCTCATCACCGATGCGGGGCAGCTTGTCCCCGAGTTCAACATCGAGTCTGACGGCGTCGAATTCTTCTGTCACTCGCCGTTCATCATGCATGTTGACGATGGCGACGACCTGCGCAATGCCGCCTCGCTGATTTTCAACGTCCGCTTCCGAAAGAACGGGGCCAACTATGACTACCTGGCGGTCGGTGACTCCGAATGGTCCGTGCTCGAAGACATCGTCACGACCACCAAAGCCCACGGGAACATGGACCGGCTTGCCTGGGACCTATACAACATCCCGCACCACTGCAGCTACTTGGCGCTCAGCGACGAAAAGGGCGAGTTCGAGACCATTCCCAAGCCGCTCATCAAGGAAATCTTGATGTCTGGTAAAGAAGGGGCCTACATCGTCAGCTCCAGTTGTCCCATCATGGATACCAAGGAAGGCCGAGAACAAACTCAGCCCCCACATATCCAGGCAAAAAAGTGCTACGAGACATACCGGAAAAAGACAGGTGGCGCCACGTTCCTCGTAACGATGGAGGAACCCAACGGCACTAAACCGGAGCCGCTGGAATTCAAGGTCGACAACCTTGGTCTGTCACTGGCACGAGCAGCTTCTACTGCAGCGGCCATCCTCACGTCGAAACCTGCACCGAGGGCTGGCTAAGTGGGGGCTGAGTACTACGCCATAGGGGAAGTGCTGCCAGACCTCGACCCAAGCCAGCTCGCGTATGACGATAGCCGGCGAATACTCGCAGCCTGCCAGCAACATCCCGCCTTCGAAGTCGTGGAATTGCGCCGCCTGGAGAGCGGCGGGAACGGTGGCCAAGACCTGCATGTCGTTGATGGAATTGTGGTCGAGTGCTGTGATGGGACAGTTCCGTCGCGTAATACCGTGGGCGTCAAGAACCGTGAGCGCCTGCTGCTGTTACATGGCCCCTGGCTGGTGCCCCCCCATGACGTTCGGGCTCTTCGAGTCAACTTTCCCGTCACCCCTCACCAGAACCATGTTTTGCCGGGCGAACCAGCCTCGTTGTGTTTGTACTTCGAGCCTTGGAGCGCAGTCGAACGAACATGGACAGCCGCAAAATACCTACAGCGGATACTGTGGTGGTTGCGTGAAACTGCCCTAGGAACGCTGCACCGAAGCGACCAACCCCTTGAGCGGCTGTACTTCGTATCCCCTTACCAGATAGTTCTGCCTGCTGACTTCAATGAACGCATGGCAAATCAGTCTGAGGTTTTGCGGTTGGCTTGCGCACGCTCAAGAGCCAACGGGACGTTGCTGCGCGGGATGTTCGTATCAAATAATGCGGGAAAGGTCGATGCCGATGACCCGGGATTGGATTCCCTGGTCGTTCAGGTCCCACCAGCTATGGTGACACGCATCGAGCGATACCCTGCAACATTGGGGGTCCTTCATGACCAGCTAGCGGCCCGTGGTTCCGGGTTTATTGCCAGCTTGGTAGACACAGTGAAAAAGGCAGTGCCAAGCGCCGGGCTGCCTATTCACAACCCAAAGGTGCAGCACACCCTTTTGTTGCTGCGGCTTCCCTTGATTCGGACGGAAGGTGCTACTCCTGAACGAACCGATGTCACTGGCTTCATCGTTCACCACACAAACCTCGCCAGCCTGGGCATAGCATGCGACGCTGCCTTCGATGGTACCGATGGCAAAGCGTATGCCAACAACGTGACCATTCTGGGGGCAACTGTCACAGTCACCCCTGCTGCTGACGCATGGCGAAATCTAACCGTTGAACCGGTCGATGTGCGGGTGGCATTCACCCATGTAGACGCCCGCAAGGCGTCAGGCATTTCGGACGAAGGTGCGGAATTCCAGGGAGTTCTCGCCGGCGTAGGTGCGCTTGGCAGCTGCATGGCCGACTTGTGGTCCCGCACTGGATGGGGGCACTGGACCTATGTCGACGATGACCTACTGCAAGCTCACAACCTTGTTCGGCATATCGCCAAGGACTGGCAAATTGGCTGGGCCAAGGTTGATGCCGTGGCACAACTGGCCGAGCTAACTTGGCCAACCGGCCCCAAGCAAACGGCGATTTCGGCAAAGGTGACTGACTTCGGCAATGACGAGGTCAAAAAAGCTATTGCAAGCGCTGGTCTCTTGGTCGATGCCACCACAACGCTGGAAGTGCCACGTGATTTATCGGACCGCGATGACAGCCCGCGCATGGCATCCACCTTTTTTACGCCCTCGGGCCGTGATTCTGTGCTGTTGCTGGAAGATGCCTCTCGGAAGGTCCGCCTGCACTCCATCGAAGCCCAGTATTACCGTGCCATCCTGAACAGTGGCTGGGGTGAATCTCACTTGAATGGCCACCACGGTGCCTATTGGGTCGGTGGCGGATGCAGAGACCTTTCCGGAGTTCTGTCTCAGGATGTGGTGCAGTTGCATGGCTCGACGCTTGCACGGCAGGTCCGGTTGTTAACGGCCAAGCCCGAAGCGCAGATTCGCGTTTGGTCACTGGACGACGAAACAGGAGCTCTGACTGGTGAAGTCGTGCCTGTGGTGGAGCCCAAAAAAGGAAAACTCGGTGAATGGCGAGTTTTGTGGGATGAGGGTCTTGCCGATAAGCTGAAGCGCATCCGCGCCGAGTCACGTCCAATCGAG
>JAFEES010000364.1 GCA_018240995.1 Pseudomonadota bacterium
CTGCGCCGCTCGGCACGCGACACAGGGGTAGGAATGCGCCTACGGTGGCAGCGCACCACTGCCGGCAACCGGGCCGCTGCAGCGCCACTACAGTAGCGCCCTGGGCTTCATTCGCGCCTGCTTATGGCAGGAAAACGCCGTGACACTGCGCACCTACATCGTCGAAGACAACGCCACCATCCGCGACAACCTGATCGACACACTGCGGGAGCTGGCCCAGGTGCATGCCGTGGGCAGCGCCGAGACCGAGGACGAGGGCAAGGCCTGGCTCACCGCCCCCGGCGCGCAGTGGGACTTGGCCATCGTCGATCTGTTTCTGCGCCAGGGCAGCGGCCTGGGCGTGCTGGCCGCCTGCCGCGAGCGCCTGGCCGGGCAGAAGCTGGTCGTGCTGAGCAACTACGCCACGCCCGATGTGCGCATGCGCTGCGCACAGCTGGGAGTGGACGCGGTGTTCGACAAGTCCAACGAGATCGAGGCCCTGGTGGACTACTGCATCGCGCATGGCGCGCAGCGCGCGGCGCTCGCCTCGCCACCGCTCAATCGATGAGCTTGTTCTTCAGCGCGTAATAGGTCAGGTCGCTGTTGGACGACAGCCCCATCTTTTCCATGAGCCGGGTGCGGTAGGTGCTCACGGTCTTCACCGACAGCGACAGCGACTTGGCCACCTCGCCGGCCGTCTCGCCCCGGGCCAGCTTCAGGAACACCTGGAATTCGCGCTCGGACAGCTGCTGGTGCGGCGGCGCATCGTCCTTGCGGTGCAGCTGCTGGGCCAGCAGGTCGGCCACGGCGGGCGTGAGGTAGCGCCGGCCCAGGGCGATGGTACGTATCGCCTCGACGATCTCCTTGGGCTCGCATTCCTTGTTCAGGTAGCCGCTGGCGCCCTGGCGGATGAGGTTGATGGCGTAATGCTCCTCGGGGTAGCCGCTCAGTATCAGTATGCCCATGTCGGGCGCCTTGGCGCGCAGCATGGCCAGCGCGTCCAGACCGCTTTGGCCGGGCATGGCCAGGTCCATGAGCAGCACGTCGATCTCGTGCGTGCGCACCAGGTCAATGGCCTCGCGGCCGTTGGCGGCCTCGCCCACTACGCGCAGATCGACGAAGTCGGACAAAAACTGGCGCAGGCCGGAGCGCACTATTGCATGGTCGTCCACAATGCCAATCTTGATCATCAAGCCATCCTTTTTGCGACGCCGCACCCGGGCGCACACCGGCCCGATGATATGCACAACGGCACCCGAAAGAGCGCACCCATGAACTGGACTCGCCTGCGCCGCATGACCTTCAGCCTACCGCTGGCGCTGCTGGCGGCACTGCTGCTGGTGGCCATCAACGAGACCGGCTACCAGCGCTCGCGCGGCGCGGTGGCCGACCTGGGGCGCTCGTATGCCACCAGAAACGCGCTGAACCAGCTGCTGCAGAACATGCTGAACGCCGAAACCGGCCTGCGCGGCTATCTGCTCACGGGCGACCAGGCCTACCTGCCGCCCTACGAGCAGGCCGTGCGTGCCATCAACGGCCACCTGGACGGTCTGCGCCAGACCTACGCCGGGCTGCCCGAGCAAAGCGCCGAATTTGCCGCGCTGGCGCAGCAGGTGGCGCACCGGCTGCAGGCGCTGGATCAAAGCCTGGCGCGGCAGGCAAGGCCAGGCAGCGACGCCGCATCGCCAGCGCCGCGGGGCGGCGACATGGGTGACCTGCACGCCATACGCGCCAGCGCCGCGCGGCTGATTGCGCACAGCGAGCAGCAGGCGCACGCCAGCACGCAGGAGATCCAGCAGGCGCTGATGCTGTCGCGCCTGGGCATTGCCGGCGTGGCCATCATCGGCCTGCTGGCGTTCTACATGTACCTGCGCCAGACGAATGCGCTGCACCAGGCCAACGCGCGCGAGCAGCAGGCCCTGGCGCATGAGCGCGACCGGCTGGAGCAGCTGGTGCGCGAGCGCACACAATCGCTGACGCAGCTGGCGAACCACCTGCAGCAGGTGCGCGAGGACGAGCGCGCGCACCTGGCGCGCGAGCTGCACGACGAGCTGGGCGCGCTGCTCACTGCCGCCAAGCTGGATCTGGCGCGGCTCAAGTCGCGCATCGACCTGCAGCACAGCGACAACGCCGAGCGCGTGCAGCACCTGACGGACACGCTCAACAGCGGCATTGCGCTCAAGCGCCGCATCATCGAGAACCTGCGCCCCTCCTCGCTGTCCAACCTGGGGCTGACGGCGGCGCTGGAAAACCTGACGCGCGACTTTGCCGCCCATGGTGGCGTGCAAATGGACACCAGCTTCGACGAAGTGCCGCTGTCCGAGGCGGCGCAGCTCACCGTCTACCGGCTGGTGCAGGAGTCACTGACCAACATCGGCAAGTACGCCAACGCCCGCCAGGTGCTGGTGTGCGTGCACGACCGTGCGGATCATGTCTTGGTGCAGGTGCGCGACGACGGCCAGGGTTTTGACAGCACGCGCATCGCGCCCGATGCCCACGGCCTGCTGGGCATGCGCCACCGCGTGGAGGCCGCGGGCGGGCAGTTCGAGATCCGCTCCACGCCGGGGGTCGGCACGCTGGTCAGCGCCACGCTGCCGCGCGAATCGGCTGCGGCGCCCGATGCGTCCTGATCACCCCCTCATTCCGTTTCCAAATCATTCGTGTCTAGGAGGCTGTCGGACTTGGAGCGTCG
>JAFEES010000365.1 GCA_018240995.1 Pseudomonadota bacterium
ACGCGGCGCGGGCGGTCGGCGCCCAGGCGCTGGATTTCGCCGTTTTGCAGCGTGCGCAAGAGTTTTGCCTGTACCGACAGGGGCAGCTCGCCCACTTCGTCCAGAAACAGCGTGCCGCCCTCGGCGGCCTCGATGCGGCCGGCGCGGTCGCTGACGGCGCCGGAATACGCGCCGCGCACATGGCCGAAGAGCTCGCTCTCGGCCAGCGATTCGGGCAGGGCCGCGCAGTTGACGTGCACCATGGGCCGGCTGCGCCGCGCCGACTGGTGGTGCAACAGGCGCGCAAACAGCTCCTTGCCCACGCCGGTCTCGCCCAGCAGCAGCACCGGCAGGTCGGAGGTGGCGACCACGCCGAGCTCGTGCAGCAGGCGTTTCAGGGCCGGGCTTTCGCCGACGATCTCGGCCTCGCCGGCGCCGGCGCGGTCGCTGGCATGGGTGGCGTCTTCGCTCTCGGCGGCGGCGGTGCCGGCCATGCGCAGGGTGCGCAGCTCGTGCTCCAGCCGGGCCATGCGCACCACGGCCTCGGCCATGGGCACGCTGCGCGCCAGGCGCTGGCGCGCGGCAGGACCGAAGGTGCCGGTGGCCAGGGCGTCCAGCGTCAGCACGCCCCAGGGCCGGCCCTCCACATGCAGGGCCACGCCCATGCAGTCGTGCACCGGCAGGGGCTCGCCCACCAGGGTGTCGAGCAGGCCGTCGTAGGGGTCTGGCAGGGTGCTGTCATGTTCGAAGCAGGTGACCTCGCGCCGCGCCAGTATGGCCGCCAGCCGCGGGTGCTGGCCCACGGCGAAGCGCCGGCCCAGGGCGTCGCTGACCAGGCCGGTGACGGCCACGGGGCGCAGGCGCTCGTCCTCCAGCCGCAGCAGGGCCACGGCGCCGCAGTTGAACTGCGCGCGCACCAGATCCACCAGGCGCTGCAGGCGCACGGCCTGGGGCAGCTCGGCGGCCATGTCGGCGCACAGGGGCAGCAGGCCCTCGGGCGCGACGCTCAATGCCAGCGTGTTCGTGGTCATAAATACCGTTTATGGGTGATTTTTACCTTTGTTGGATAGGGTGTATTTTACCCATGCAGGTATAAACCCTTGATTTGGCGCAAGGCAACATCTGGCCCGGCTCTTGCGTTAGTGCTTGCGTTACATCACAACGACGGAGGCCCTTGATGGGTAAGTACGCCAAGTATTGGTACACGCTGATAGGCGTGTTGATCGTCACCTTCAGCCTTTTGGGCTATTACGGTGCCGAGGTTTATCGCACCGCCCCCCCGATTCCGGGCAAGGTGCTGGTGCAGGGCAGCGACAAGCCGCTCTACACCAAGGACAGCATCCTGGACGGCCAGACCGCCTGGCAGTCGGTAGGCGGCATGCAGCTGGGCTCCATCCTGGGCCATGGCGCCTACCAGGCGCCGGACTGGACGGCCGACTGGCTGCACCGCGAGCTGACCGCCTGGCTGGAGCTGGCCGCGCACAAGGACTACGGCAAGGCCTTTGCCGACCTGGACGTGGGCCAGAAGGCCGTGCTGCGCGACCGGCTGAAGACCGAGTACCGCAGCAACACTTATGACCAGGCGACGGACACGATGACCATCACGCCGCTGCGCGCCCAGGCCATCGCCGACACCGCGGCGTACTACGACAAGTTGTTCAGCGACGACCCGTCGCTGCGCAAGTCGCGCGAGCATTTCGCCATGAAGGAAAACACCCTGCCCAGTGCGCAACGCCGCGCGGACATGGCGGGCTTTTTCTTCTGGACCTCCTGGGTTGCCGCCACCGAGCGCCCGGCGGACGCCGGCGGCAGTGGCGCCACCTACAGCAACAACTGGCCGCACGAGCCGCTGATCGGCAACCAGCCCACGGGCGAGAACATGGTCTGGTCGGTGATGAGCGTGGTGGTGATGATGGCCGGCGTGGGCTTCCTCGTCTGGGGCTGGGCCTTCCTGCGCAAGCATGACGAACAAGACCCCGTACCGCCAAAGCACGACCCGCTGAGCCGCGTGGCACTGACGCCCTCGCAGCGCGCGCTGGGCAAGTACCTGTTCCTGGTGGTGGCGCTGTTCACGCTGCAGGTATTCCTGGGCGGCTTTACCGCGCACTACACGGTGGAGGGCCAGACCTTCTACGGCATCGACGTGTCGCGCTGGTTCCCCTATTCGCTGGTGCGCACCTGGCACCTGCAGGCGGCGCTGTTCTGGATCGCCACGGGCTTTCTGGCCGCGGGCCTGTTCCTGGCGCCCATCATCAACGGCGGCAAGGATCCGAAGTACCAGAAGCTGGGCGTGGACATACTGTTCTGGGCCCTGGCCGTGGTCGTGGGCGGCTCCTTCATCGGCAACTACCTGGCGATCGCCCAGGTCATGCCGCCCGAGTGGAGCTTCTGGCTGGGCCACCAGGGCTATGAATATGTGGACCTGGGTCGCCTGTGGCAGATCGGCAAGTTCGCCGGCATCGCCTTCTGGCTGGTACTGATGGCGCGCGCCATCTTCCCCGCCCTGCTGGCCCCCAACGGCCAGGACAAGAACCTGCTGGCGCTGCTGACCTCGTCGGTGGTGTGCATCGGCCTGTTCTACGGCAGCGGCCTGTTCTACGGCGAGCGCACCCACCTGTCGGTGATGGAGTACTGGCGCTGGTGGGTGGTGCACCTGTGGGTGGAGGGCTTCTTCGAGGTCTTCGCCACCAC
>JAFEES010000366.1 GCA_018240995.1 Pseudomonadota bacterium
GCTTTCACTGGCCCGCAGCCACGGTTGGGTACGCGCGCAGCGCTTCGTCATGGCCGCGGTGCTCGGCCTGCTCGCCCTCAGGCTGCTGCTGACCCTGGGGCATGGCGCGGCATGAGCGCCCACACCGTGTCACGCCAAGGAGGCTCAATGTCCAACCGCAAGAACGACACGCGCCATGGCACGAATGCCGGCGCTGGCGCACCGGCGCGCCTGCCACGGCGCATCGCGGCCGCCGTCCGCGCACGCATGCGTGGGCCGGGCGCTTACTACAACAGCGGCAACCTGCTCGGCCTTGGCGTGGGCCTGTGGCTGCAGCTCGCCAGCGCGGGGGGCGACGTCAGGCTAGGCCAGTCGGTGCTCGACTATCTGGCGGGCAACGGCAGCGCGCTGGCAATGAGCGTCGCCACCGCCGTCTTTCTGTGCAGCGGCGAGCTCTACCACCGCGCCTGGCCCCAGGACGCCACGCCCGACGCGCTGCTGAACCGCATTGCCGATCTGTTGTCGGGCATAGGCGCACTGGCCCTTGGCTACGCGCTGTGGCTGCTGGGCCAGCCGCTGCTGGCCGCCACGGCCGGAGCCCTGCATGCCCTCGGCAAGCTCGCCAGCGCCGTGGCGCCGGACGGCCACGCGGCCTGGCCGCGCTGGCCTGTGGCCTGGCCCGACCCATTCCGCGGCGCAGTCGTGCTCAGCCGCCTGCCGGCGCTGCTGGCCTCCGGCGCCGACCTCTGGCGCGCCGCGACGGCGGCCCTGCTGCAGGCCGAGTCCACGCTGCCTATCGCGATGCCGCTGACGCTGCTCACCTGCTACCTGCTGTGGACACGGGCCGACCTGTTGCTGTTCGAGGGCGCCGGCGACCAGGCAGGCGAGAGCACGACGCCAGCGGCCACGGCCGGTCGCTGAGCCGGCCGCGCCGCACCGCGCAAGCCCCCGCAAGCCCCCGCGGCCCATGCGTGCACAAGGGTGCTGATAGAATCAATCACCGGGCCCAAGTTTCTTGACGCCCGGTTTTTTTGCGCCTGCGCAAGCAGGGCCCGGCGCCGCCCATCCGCGACACAGCGCCCGCAAACACCGGAGCCCAAGCCAAGCGCCCTCTTCGCCCGCGAAATCCCTCGCGAGCTGCCTCTACAGGAGCTTGGAACCTCATGGAAATCTTCGACTACGACAACATCCTGCTGCTGCCGCGCAAGTGCCGCGTGGAAAGCCGCTCCGAATGCGACGCCGGCGTGGAGCTGGGCGGGCGCCGCTTCAAGCTGCCGGTGGTGCCGGCCAACATGAAAACCGTGGTGGACGAGAACATCTGCACCTGGCTGGCGCAGAACGGCTACTTCTACGTCATGCACCGCTTCGACCTGGACAACGTCCAGTTCGTCAAGCGCATGCACGCCCAGGGCTGCTACGCCTCGATCTCGCTGGGCGTGAAGCAGCCCGACTACGACACCGTGGATCGATTCGTGGCCGAGGGGCTGTGCCCCGAGTACATCACCATCGACATCGCCCACGGCCATGCAGACAGCGTGAAGAACATGATCACCTACCTGAAGGCCAAGATACCCGCGGCCTTTGTCATCGCCGGCAACGTGGGCACGCCCGAGGCCGTGATCGACCTGGAAAACTGGGGCGCAGACGCCACCAAGGTGGGCATAGGCCCGGGCAAGGTCTGCATCACCAAGCTCAAGACCGGCTTCGGCACGGGCGGCTGGCAGCTGTCGGCGCTGAAGTGGTGCGCACGCGTGGCCACCAAGCCCATCATCGCCGACGGCGGCATCAGGAGCCACGGCGACATCGCCAAGAGCGTGCGCTTCGGCGCCACCATGGTCATGGTCGGCTCGCTGTTCGCCGGCCACGAGGAATCGCCTGGCAAGACCGTGGAGGTGGACGGCGAGCTGTACAAGGAGTACTACGGCTCGGCCAGCGACTTCAACAAGGGCGAATACAAGCATGTGGAGGGCAAGCGCATCCTGGAACCCATCAAGGGCAAGCTGGTGGACACGCTGACCGAGATGGAGCAGGACATACAAAGCTCCATCAGCTACTCGGGCGGCAGGAAGCTCATGGACATCCGCAAGGTGAACTACGTGATCCTGGGCGGAGACAACGCCGGCGAGCACCTGCTGATGTGATTTTTTTACCGGGTTTTCCCGGCAGCACCGAATTTTGGTGCATAATCCATGGCTGTGCTGCAATGCAGCGCCTCTGAAAAGAGAGGGCTCTTAGCTCAGTTGGTAGAGCAGCGGACTCTTAATCCGTTGGTCGAAGGTTCGAATCCTTCAGGGCCCACCAAGCTACACAAGGAAAGCGCGCTATCTAAACAGTAGCGCGCTTTCTCTTTTTACGGGCCGTGTAGCCACAGCGTAGCCACCGGTACGGGGTTTTGCACCAGCAGCGCTATGAGTGCTTCCGAAAACCCAGCCCAGTCCGGGCCGTCTTGCGTGTTGCTGCCCCCCTCGGGTGACTCCAAAAATTCACGTCGGATGGTGCTGCGTAGGTGTCTGACGGCATCTTCAGCCCGGCGTCAACGCACATTTGCCAGCGGCGCGCTTGCCGTTGTTCGGCGCTCTCAGTCACCACGGGTGCGGGCGCGGCGGCCTGGGGCTGCTGTGCGGGCGTCGTGCCAAACATGCCTTGAAGTATCTGCGCGGCCTGTTCGCGCCGAATCAGTCGGCGGTC
>JAFEES010000367.1 GCA_018240995.1 Pseudomonadota bacterium
GGATCGGCCACGCTCCAGGGCCCGTTGTCGTGGCACGCCGACGCGCTCACCGCGCCGGCCGGGTCGGCGTAGCGCACCACGCCGTAGTGCCCGCCCGTCAGGTAGTGGTCGCCCTTGGTGCGCTGCATGTTGGAGCGCGGGTCGGCGACGGCGAAAGCGCCCTGGCCCGAGGTGCTGCCCGCGATCACGGTGCCGGCGACCTGGTCGTAGCGCGTCACGCCGTACTTTGCGAAGGCCTCGCCATCGGGGCGAGGATCGGCCACGGCCTGGCCCGAGCCGTGCGCGCTGGTGACGGCGCGCGCCGCCCCCTCCCAGGCCACGATGCGGAACTCGTTCGAGTGCTTGGCCGGCCCGCCGTGGCGCGGATCGGCCACGCTGTACGCGCCCTGCAGCGGCCCGGTCTGTCCGGCCACCGTGCCCGTGGGCTCGCCCCAGCGGCGCACGCCCAGGGCCTGGCCGTCCTTCCAGGCGGCAGAGGGCGCGAAGCGGGGATCGGCCACCGAATAGGTGCCATTGCCTGGCCGCGAAGCGCTGGCCACCACGCCCGTGGGCTCCTCCCAGCGGTTCACCCCCAGCACGCCGTGGTGCATGCCCGGCACGATCAGGTAATCCGACAAGTGCCCGTTCTCCACCTTCAGCCGGTTCAGGCTGCGCCAGTCGCTGCCCGCCTCCACGAAGGCCAGGCGCACCCAGGTCTTCCACTGCAGCGCCGGCATGCGGTGCATGGGCCCGGCCAGCGAGTCGCCCGGCAGGGGCATGTGGCCCAGCACGTCGCCCACGCTGCGCAGCGGGCGCTTGGGAGGCTCGTACAGGAACGGCGGCACCTTGGCCACCAGCCGCGCCACCATCAGGTAGCGCCGGCGGCTCTGGCCCAGGCCGTCGCCCAGCTCGCCGCAGTCGTGCGTCGTTTCAGCCGTGGCATAGCCGTAGTGCTGCAGCATGCCGATGATCTGGTCCAGCAGATACCGGCCCCGCGTGGCGATGCGCGGCACGTTCTCGAACACGATCAGGCCCGGCAGATCGTCGGCGAAGGCCTCCAGCATCAGCCACACGCCGCGCAGCGTCAGCTCGTTCAGCGCCACGTACTTGGCCGTGGCCGCCCGGGTGGGCGACTGCAGGCCCGAGAAGCCCTTGCACGGTGCCGACAGGAACACCAGGTCCGGGAACTGCCACTGCGCCGCAGCGCGTACCGTGTCCGCCGTCGCCTCGCGCCAGCCCTCGGGCGGCATGCGGCCGTGCCAGGCCTGGTACTGCTGCAGGCTGAACAGATCCACGCAGGCCTGTTCCACGCCGTTGAGCATCTTGAAATCACGGCAGGCCAGCGGGCTCACGTCGATGCCGCCCAGCAGCACCATGCGGCCCTTGATCGCGCCGATGGTCGGGTCTGCATCCTTGAACCCCGCGGCGCCCGAGCCCGAGCCGCCGAACAGGTGGAAATGGGTGACTGCCTGGGGAGTCATGCGGCACCACCTTCCAGCGATACATCGTCGTAGCTCACTGAGCTGACAAAAACTGCACTGATCAGGATGCCCAGCAAATCGACATCGGGCCAGCCTTCATGCTGTGCTTTGATAACCCTTGCCGTCCAATACCGGCTGTCGCCGCCTCCCAGCTGGGCGCCGCCGTCAGACATGAAAAAGGAGATGGCACAGCTACCGAACAGGCGAACTACGGCCCGCACTACATCGCCGCCCTCCTGCGCCAAACGGTCTTCGGCACCGGACCAAAAGCTACTGATGAGCGTTGCCAGATCTGGCGTGAGTACATCGTGGTCAACCTGCAGAGTGACTTCCGCATCGTCAAACGATGCCGCGACGTTTTTGTAGGTCTTGATGTTGCTCATGCCGCACCGCCCTCTTGGCCCGCCTTGGCCTTGTCATGCAGGTTGCGATCCGCCGCCCAAGCAAGGCCCAATTCCCAAGCCTGCTCGTACGTCTTGGCATACACCCACTGCGTGTAGTAGTTGCTCCAGCCAGACCACCATCCGGTGCCACTGGCGGTGTAAGCTCGGACGGGCGTGCCGAACTGCACGGCAAACCCATAGAAGCGGCCATCGGACAGCAGCTCACCGGCATCGCCAATGTCGATCTCGAAGTCCTCGTCCTCTTCATCGTGGAAGAACGAATCGTTCTCCGCAATGAACTGGGCCAAGGGCTGGAGGCTGTCGTGAATCGGGTGATCGCTGAGCAGTTCTTCGATGAACTCCTCCAGGGCGTCATCAATGCTGCCCCGGAAGCCTTCGGTGGCAAGCTGGCTGGTCAGGTCCACGATATGGATCGCCCGCAGGTCGGCCTCGAAAGCCTGTTCGCTCCGGTCATTCAGGGTTTGTGTAGACATCAGATGCTCCCCATGCGCAGCGCCTGCCGCTTACGTGCCGACGCCTTGGACTGCACGGCGTTTTCAATCACCAGCGAACTGGCCGCACGGGGTGCCAGGGGCACCACAGGCCGGCCGTTGCGATCGAGGGCAATAGGGCCGGTGGCTTGCGACTGGCGCGGCAAGCGCACCGGTGCATGCGGCGTATCGGCGCCCTTGGGGCGCACGCTCTGGAACGCGTTCAGGAACGGCATGCCATGGCGGCCCGTCAGGGCCAGGATCAAGGGTTGGTTCTTCGTTTTCATATCGGTTTTGATAGCTGTTAGCGCTTGTCAGTTGGTCATTTAGGTC
>JAFEES010000368.1 GCA_018240995.1 Pseudomonadota bacterium
GGAGGTGCCGTATTGCCTGCACGCCGGCCGAACCCCCGGCCCAGCCATGGTGCAGCATGAATCCGGCCACAGCCGGCAAAACCGTCTCCAACACCCCAGTGCCTGCAATAGACACCGTCTGCATGGAGCCGGCTCCACCAACCATCACCGCATCCGCTCGGGACGCGATGCTTGCGCATTCGGTTACTGCCGCTGTGACATATTAACGTTTTGCAACATTGGCGCAAGTTGGTGATTCCCCGGTGCCTGGCGCGTTCAGTTGTCCTGGCGCCGGATGAGCTTGCGCCCGGTGTCGGTGATGTGAAAAACCCCGCCCGTGGACTTGCTGATATAGCCCCAGTCCAGCAAGCGCCCTGACAGGTGGTGTTTGAGCGCATCGGGCACCGCTATGGCCTCGCCCATTTCCAGCTGCTTGAGCGTGGCGATTTCGTCTACCGTGGGTTCGAACGTGGGGGCGTGGTACAGGGGCTGGGCGGTGGCCATGGTGTTCTCCTTATATGGATTGGGATTGCGCGGCGTCAACAATGTTCCACGGAAATATCGCCGGCGCCGCGTAGGCGACAGGGTATTGCGAGCCGGCGCACCGCGCAATGGGCCAATCACCCGGGGCGGACACAAGTCTTGCCGCATGGGCGATGATCGCGCCTGTCCAGCCGTGTCGGGCTGGGGTTTCCTGGTTCACCATGCTGTACGCCATCACTGCCCTGTTTGCCTTTCAGTTGCTCGGCGAGCTGCTCGTGCAGCTGCTGGGCCTGCCCCTGCCCGGCGCGCTGGCCGGCATGCTGCTGCTGCTGGCGGCGCTGCTCGTCTGGGGCCATGTGCCACAGGCGCTGGAGCAAACCGCGCATGGCCTGTTGCGCAACATGATGCTGCTGTTCATTCCCGCGGTGGCCGGCGTGATGCTGCACTTTGACCGCATCGCGCGCGAGTGGCTGCCCTTCCTCGTGGCCTGCATTGCCGGCGCGGCCATCACCCTGGTGGTCACGGCCTGGACGCTGCGCCGCCTGCTGCACAAGCTGCCCGCGCCGCAGCATGAGGATGGCCATTGATGCAGCGCCTGCACGACCTGGTGCCCTGGCTGGCCGCGTCGCCGCTGCCCTGGCTGCTGCTGACACTGCTGGCCTATATCGCGGCGCTGGCGCTGTACCGGCGCAGCGGCGCACACCCGCTGCTGATCCCGGTGTTCACCGCGGTGGTGGCCATAGTCGCCGTGCTGATGGCAAGCGGCACACCCTACGCCACCTACCGCAAGGGGGTGGAGCTGCTGAGCTTCATGATCGGCCCGGCCACGGTGGCCCTGGCCATACCTTTGTTTGCACAGCGCCAGCGCATCCGCCAGATGTGGCGGCCGCTGTGCGTGGCCCTGCTGGCGGGCTGCAGCGTGGCCATCGTGTCGGCCCTGGGGATAGGCTGGGCGCTGGGCGCGTCCATGGAGACGCTGCTGTCGCTGGCCCCGAAGTCGGCCACCATGCCGATTGCCCTGCCCGTGGCCGAGCGACTGGGCGGCCTGCCCTCGTTCGCGGCCGTGGCCGTGGCCATCACCGGCATTGCCGGGGCCGTGCTGGCAGACCCGCTGCTGCGCCTGCTGCATGTGCATGACCCGGCCGTGCGCGGCTTTGCCGTGGGCCTGACGGCGCATGCCATTGGCACGGCACGTGAGCTGCAGACGCACCCCGCGGCCGGCGCCTTCGCGGCCCTGGCCATGGGGCTCAATGGCGTGGCCACGGCCGTCATGGTGCCATTCTTCGTGACGCTGCTGCCCGGCTGAACGCGCTCGCACAAGCGCAGGCCGGCACTCATGCGTCGTCGCCTGGCGCGAGCGCGGCGCCCATCGCCCGCGCCTGCAGCGCCACGCGGCCCAGCAGGTCGGACAGCTGCCCGACCTCCTCCTGGCTGAGCGCCGACAGCAGCCGGCCCTGGATATGCGCCACGCGCGGCAGCAGGCGTGCGTACACGGCATGACCGTCGTCGGTGAGCTGCAGCATGACCTCGCGCCGGTCGCCTGGCCGGGGCACGCGCCGCACCAGCCCTTTTTGCACCAGGCCGGTCAGCGCACGCGAGATGCGCGCCCTGTCCAACCCGGCGCGCAATGCCAGCTCCGATGGCTGCAGGCCCTCCTGCCCGGCCAGGTGCGCCAGCACGCGCCATTCACGCCGGCTCATGCCGAACTCGGCCTCGCACAGCTGCACCATGGCGCGGCCGGCATGGGTCTGGATGATCCACAGCACGTAAAGCAGCATGTCATCCATCGTCAGCGGTTGATTCAGGCGCGCAGAAGCCATGCGGGTAAGTCCCTAAATGGATTGATTTCGTCAATTGATAAGTATCAACCTACAGTCGCCAAGTCTGTAGTAACGCAATCCAGGAAACAAGCTTTGACACGAAGAACCCTCTTGCTGGCCGCCGCCGCCATGGCCCTCGGCGCAGCAGCACCCGCGGCGCTGGCGCAGGGCGACAACAGCCTGCGCATCATCGTTCCCTATGCTCCCGGTGGCTCCAGCGACCGCGTGGCGCGCATCGTGGGCGACAAGCTCGGCGCCAGGCTGGGCGTGCCGGTGGTGGTGGAGAACAAGACCGGCGCCAACGCCACCATCGCCGGCACTGAGGTGGTGCGCGCCAAGCCCGACGGCCTGACGCTGTGGTATGCCGCCAGCCCCACCATCAC
>JAFEES010000369.1 GCA_018240995.1 Pseudomonadota bacterium
GACCTGATCACCCGCACCATCTACCGCGAAGACCACGAAGAGTTCCGCGAACAGGCGCGGCGCTTTTTCGAGCGTGAAATCATCCCCTTCCACGCCCAGTGGGAGCGCGACGGCATCGTGCCCAAGGAGGTCTGGCGCAAGGCTGGGCGCGAGGGCCTCTTGAACCCCATGCTGCCCGAGCCCTACGGCGGCGGCGGCGACTTCGGCCATGCGGCCGTGCTGCTCGAAGAAATAGCGCGCGCGGGCGCCAGCGGCCTGGGCTTTCCGCTGCACTCGGACATAGTCGCGCCCTATATCAACGCCTATGGCAGCAAGGAGCAAAAAGACCACTGGCTGCCCAAGATGGCGGCGGGCGAGCTGATAGGCGCCATTGCCATGACCGAGCCCGGCGCCGGCAGCGACCTGAAATCGGTGCGCACCACGGCGCGGCGCGACGGTGACCATTACGTCATCAACGGCAGCAAGACCTTCATCACCAACGGCATCAACAGCGAGCTGGTCATCGTCGTCGCCAAGACCGCGCCCGAGCTGGGCGCCAAGGGCGTGTCGCTGATCGTCGTGGAGGACGGCACGCCGGGCTTCACCAAGGGCCGCAAGCTCGAGAAGATCGGCCTGATGGCGCAGGACACCTCGGAGCTGTTCTTCGACAACGTGCGCGTGCCCGTGGGCAACCTGCTGGGCGAGGAGAACATGGGCTTCAAGTACCTGATGAAGGAACTGGCCCAGGAGCGCCTGGTGGTGGCCGTGCGCGCCGCCGCCTCCATCGAGACCTTTCTGCAGAAGACCGTGGACTACACACGCGAGCGCAAGGCCTTCGGCCAGAGCGTGTTCGAGTTCCAGAACACGCGCTTCAAGCTGGCCGAGGCCAAGGCCCAGGCCACCATGCTGCGCGTCTTCGTGGACGACTGCATGGCGCTGCACATGCGCCGCGAGCTGACGCCCGAGCGCGCCGCCATGGTCAAGCTCAACGCCACGGTGCTGCAAAACCGGCTGCTCGACGAGTTCTTGCAGCTGCACGGCGGCTACGGCTACATGACCGAATACCAGGTGGGCCGCGCCTGGGCCGACGCGCGCGTGGGCCGCATCTACGGCGGCAGCGACGAGATCATGAAAGAAATCATCGCGCGCACGCTGTAAACAGCATCAAAGAATGGAGGCAGACATGACACGCAACCGACGCACAACCCTGGCCCTGATCGCCCTGGCTGCCGTCTGCGCCACTCTCGCCACCGGCGGCGCGCAGGCGCAGGGCGACTATCCAGCCAAGCCCCTGCGCTTCATCGTGCCCTACCCGGCCGGCGGCGGCACCGACACCATCGCGCGCCTGATAGGCACGCAGCTCACCCAGCGCTGGGGCCAGGCGGTGGTGGTGGAGAACAAGCCCGGCGCCAGCGGCATCCTGGGCAACGACATCGTGGCCAAGGCGCCGGGCGACGGCTACACCGTGCTCATGGGCATCACCGCCGTGGTGCAGATTCCGGCGCTGTACAAGAAGGTGCCGTACAAGCTGGCCGACCTGGCGCCGGTGTCGCAGATCGCCAAGTCGGCCGACCTGCTGATGGTGCCGCGCAGCTCGGGCGTGACCACGCTGCAGCAGTTCGTGGACAAGGCCCGGGCCGCGCCCGGCAGCATGAACTACGGCACCTACGGCAACGCCACGTCGTCGCACATGAATGGCGAGCGTTTCAAGCAGCAGGCCGGCATAGACCTGACCCACATCCCCTACCAGGGCTCGGGGCCCGAGATGGCGGCCCTGCTGGGCGGGCAGCTGACGCTGGCCTTCGTGGACGCCACGGCCGCCTACCCGCATATCAAGTCGGACAAGCTGAACATCCTGGCCGTCACCGGCGCCCAGCGCCACCCGGCCCTGCCCCAGGTGCCCACCATGACCGAGTCCGGCTACCCCGGCCTTGAGGCCAACGGCTGGTTTGGCGTATTCCTGCCGGCCAGCACCCCCAAGCCCATCGTGGACAAGCTGGGGGCCGAGGTGGCTTCAATAGTCAAGTCGCCCGAGCTGCACAAGCGCCTGACCGACATGGGGCTGATCGCCGTGGGCTCGTTGCCCGACGAGTTCAGGGCGCAAGTGGACAAGGACGCCGCCCACTGGAAGGCCGTGGCCGAGGGGGCCAAGATTTCGATGGATTGATTTCATGGCCCGGATACGCTGGCCCATACCGCGTCATTGCCGCGCAGGCGGGAATCCATTGCACGCGACGCAACCTGGATGCCCGCCTGCGCGGGCATGACGGCGCAGACACCAACAACGCGAGGAGACCACCAATGACCCACCACAGCATCACACAGCAATACAACCGCCGCCAGCTACTGGCGCTGGCCGCCGGCGCCGTGGCCGCAGGGCCGCTCGCCGCACGGGCGCAGGCCGGCTTTGCCACGCGCCCGGTGCGCATCGTCGTGCCCTTTGCGGCCGGCGGCGCCACCGATGTCATCGCGCGCGTGCTGGGCGAGCACATGGGCAAGCGCTTTGGCCAGCCGGTGGTGGTGGACAACAAGCCCGGCGCGGCCGGCCTCATCGCCGGCGAGATGGTGGTCAAGTCGCCGCAGGACGGCATGACGGTGCTGCTGGGCACAACCTCGTCCATGTTGACCAACAAGTACCTGTACAAGAAAACCAGCTACGACCCCTTGACCGACATGAC
>JAFEES010000036.1 GCA_018240995.1 Pseudomonadota bacterium
CCCCTGGCGGCTGTCATCGACGGCCTGAGCTCGCAACTGCCCGACGACGCCTCGCTCGACCGCATAGAAATTAGCGGCAGCCACATCCGCATCAGCGGCGTCGCCAACAACGCCGCCGAGCTCATCACCCAGCTCGCGCGCCTGCCCAGCTTCATTGACGTGCGCGCCAATGGCCCCAGCGTGCGCGACACCTCCGTCAACAAAGAGCGCTTCACAATAGACCTGCGCTGGCACGCCGAAGGGGGCAAGTCGTGAACGCCTGGACACAACGCGCCCTGCTCACCGCGCTCATCTGCCTGCTGGCCGTGGCCGGCACCGCAGCCTGGGGCTACCGCGCGCTCTGGAGCCATTACGACGGTGCCCAAAGCCTGCTGCAATCGCGCAGCGAACGGCTCGACGGCGTCATCAGCGTCGGCCCCGAAATCGAAACCACCCTCACGGCCCTGCGCGACAACCTCCAGCCCTGGCTGCGCGCTGGCGGCGAGGCCGCGCAAAACGACACCCAGCAACGCCTGCGTGAACTCATCTCGGCCTCCGGCAGCACGCTGATCTCCTCGCAAGTCGCGCTCGAACCCGCGGCCGAGGGCAAGCTTGCCGCCGTGCGCCTCACGGCCACCGTGGCCGGCGACTGGACGGCGCTGGCGCAGCTCATGCAAACCCTGCACGGCAACATGCCACCCCTGTGGGTGCGCGCCGCCAGCTTCCAGCGCGACGGCTCCAACACCGGTGCGCAAGGGCAAAAGGCCCGCATTACCCTACAGCTCGAGGCGCCCCTGGTGCCAGAAAAGGCCCAGCCATGATCAAGCCCTGGCACTTGGGGCCGGTATTGGCCGCCGTCGCATTGGGCGCCAGCGCCTACTGGTGGCACGCCCACAAGAACGACTGGAGCGCGCCCGCGCCACTGAAACCCGAGCTGCCCAAGTACAGCCCATTGGCCCAGCCCGGCGCCATTGCCAACGCCCAAACCCTGGCCAGGCCGGTCATGTGGACTTCGCGCCGCCCGGTGGAGTCGAAGGCCCAAAATCAACAAGAGCAGGAACTGGCCCAAGCGCGTCTGCTGGCCGTGGTCGAATCGGGTGGCAGCCGCATCGCACTGCTGCAGCGCGCCAACGGCACGCCCATGAAGCTCACCTCGGAAACCAAGCCCTGGCGCCTGCTGTCCTTCAACGGGCGCCAGGCCCAGTTCCTGTCCGACGACGGCCGGCGCGTCGATCTGCAGCTCGAATACGCCCCTCCCGCCGCCCAGCCCCCTCGGCGCTGAAGCCGCGCACACCAGACACACCCACGGAGTTTCCCCACCTATGAACATTCGGCCATCCATCCTCCTGCTGGCCCTGCTGGCCGCAGGTTGTGCCAGCGTGAATGGCGCGCCCGCCACCGCCGAATCAGCCCCCGCCGTCCCCCAGGCCACAGCCCCCGTGGCCCCCGCCCAGGCCCAGGCCGCTGCGCCCGAACAGCCCGCCGTGCCGGCAGCCACCGAAGGCGCCACCGCGGACAAAACCCCCGCGGCCAAGGCCTTGCCCAGCAACGCCAAGCTCTTTCCCGGCACCGGCCAACTCGTCAAGCCGAATGTGGCACCCCAGGCCGACCCCGTGCTGGCCACCGGCGACCGCGTGTCGCTCAACTTTGAAAACGTCACCATCGGCAACTTGGCCGTGGCGCTGTTGGGCGACCTGCTCAAGCTCAACTACACCATAGACGCCGGCGGCGAAACCGTGGTCAGCCTGCGCACGCGCCAGCCCCTGCTGCGCACCCAGGTGCTCGACGTGCTCGACGCCGTGCTCCTGCCGCACGACCTGGCCATCGTGCGCGACAACGCCGGCGTCTACCACGTCACCAAGCGCGCCGCCACGGCCGGCTCGCGTCCGCTGGTCAGCGCCTCCAAGTTCAAGGATCTCACCGGCAGCGGCACCGTCATCGTGCCGCTGAACCATATCGCCGCGGCCGAAATGGCAAAAATCCTGGCCCCGCTGGCACCGCGCGAATCCATCGTCTACGTGGACACCATCCGCAACCTGCTGGTGCTGCAAGGCAGCAAGGCCCAGCTCGGCGGCTGGCTGGAAATGGTGGACACCTTCGACGTGGACTTTCTCTCCGGCATGTCGCTGGGCGTGTTCGTGCTCGAAAACGCCAGCGTCAACGTGGTGCGCGACGCGCTGCAGGTGGTGCTTGGCGGGGGCGGTGCCGGCGCTGCCGGGGCTGGCGGCGCCAACTCCCCTTATCCCACGGGCGCTGGCGCCGGCGCAACCCCCCGGCCAGGTGCGGCCCCGGGGGCCGGCAACCCAGCCGGCGCAGCAGCATCCGGCGCCGCCGAAGTGACAGATGCCAACCTGGGCGGCCCGCTGTTCGGCCTGATCCGCCTGTTCCCGGTGGAACGCCTGAACGCCCTGGTCGTCGTCACCCCGCGCCCGCACCTGCTGCCCCAGGTGGAAACCTGGATTCGCCGCCTAGACCGCCCCACCGACGCGCTGGAGCAACAGCTCTTCGTCTACCCGGTGCAAAACGGCTCCGCCGTGCACCTGGCCGAAATGCTCAACGGCCTGTTCACCAGCACCGCCGCACCGGGCGCCGCACGCCCTGGCGTGGCCGCCGGCGCCGCGCCCTCCCAGTTTGGCGCCGCGCCCGGCCTGGCTGGGGCCGGCAACCGGCCGGCCACCGGCGCTACCGGCACGGGTGCCGGCAGCAGCAGTAGCAGCAGCTTTGGCGCCTTGGGCGCGGCCGCCGGCATGGCCACGCAGCAGCAGCCCCTCAGCTCGGTGTCGCAACTAGAAGGCGGCGTGCGCGTGGTTGCCGACGACAAGCGCAACGCCCTGCTCATACGCGCCACGCGCGCCGAATACCGCCGCATAGAACAGGCCCTGCGCGAACTCGACAAGGCCCCCATCCAGGTGCTCATCGAAGCCAGCATCGTCGAGGTAAGCCTCACCGGCAACCTCAAGTACGGCGTCGAATGGTTCATAGAAAACAGCCTCAGCCGCGACCGTACCGGCCTGGCCGCGCTCAACCTCAATTCCTCCGGCCCCATTGGCGCGCAGCAGCCGGGCTTTTCCTACACCATCAACAAGGCCGGCGTGGTGCGCGCCACGCTCAATGCGCTGGCCGCCAGCTCGCAGCTGCGCGTGCTGTCCAACCCATCGGTGCTGGTGCTGGACAACCACAGCGCCACCATCCTGGTCGGCAAGCAGCAGCCCATCAAGCAGTCCACCGCCGTCTCCACCGGCGGCCTGGTCACCGAATCCATCGTCTATAAAGACACCGGCGTCATGCTCAGCGTCACGCCCAACGTCAATGCCGGCGGCCTGGTCACGCTGGACATCAACCAGCAGGTCACCGACGTGGGCGACGTGGACGCCGCCACCGGCCAGCGCAGCTTCCTCACGCGCCAGATCCAAAGCCGCGTGGCCGTGCGCTCGGGCGACCCCATCGTGCTCGGCGGCGTGATGACCGACAACGAAACCGGCGGCAACAGCGGCGTGCCCGGCCTGCGCAACATTCCGCTGCTGGGCGCCCTGTTCTCCACCACCAACAACAACCACGCCCGCACCGAGCTGCTGGTCATGCTGACCCCGCGCGTGCTGAACGACGACTCCACCCTGCGCGAAGTCAGCGCCGAGCTGCGCGACCGCATGCGCACCCTGACCACGCAAACCTCGCTCAGCCCGCTGCCGGCGCTGGAGCCCAATCGCCAGGGCGCCCCCGCGCCTGCCCTGGCTGCGCCCCGGTGATGACGGGTTTTTATAGCGTGCAAGGCAGTATCAACACCAATTTTTGGCTGTTTCCCCCTCTCCCTCTGGCGGGAAAGGGCAGGGTGAGGGCGGTCAAGGCGGGCGCTGCGCCCGATACCCCCTCACCCCCACCCTCTCCCCCAAGGGGGCGAGGGGGTAAAGCCCGCACCCGTCCAAGCACACGCCCCCTATGGATACCTATATGAAGACCCACCCCATGACAGCCACGTCACACCCCCGCCGCCGCCTGCTGCAGGCCCTGGCCCTGCCCGCTGCGCTAGTCCTCACGCTGGGCGGCTGCGCCAGCACCCCAGCGCCTCAGGCCGAGCGCGAGGCCTTGCTGCAGCGCGCACGCGAATACTGGGCGCTGGTGCAGCAAAACGACAAGCTCCGGGCCTGGCCCTACGAGGCCGCATCCAAGGACCCGAAAGCCAACCTGGAGGCCTATGTCAAACGTGGCGGCGTCACCTTCGATGCCATCGAGATCCAGGGCGTCCAAAGCATGGATCAGGGCAAGGCCGTGGTCACCGTCCAGCAGCGCTACAGCCTGCCCCTGCTGCGCCTGCCCAACCAGCAGGCCACGCTGCAGGATCAATGGCACCTGATAGACGGCCAGTGGTACCACTATCAACCGTTGAGCGTTGCGTTTCCCGAGGCCCTGCCTCGTGAGGGCAGCCAACAGGCCCAATAGTGGCTGTTGTTTTTTTGTTCAAAACGTTGCGTGCGGTTTTTTTTTGGGTAGTTACGATTGAAAGCGCAATCTTCCCGGGCTAAGATCGCCTCAACCCAAACGAAGTGGCGGATGGGTTGCATGCCCCGTTAGGGGGAGGCTTCCTTCAATTTTTTAAGGACTGAAACATGAAGAAGTTTGCAATGGCGGCAGTTGCCGTCGCAGCAATGATGGCTGGTGGGGCACAGGCTTACACCGCCGGTACGTTTAGCAATGGCGCCGTGGTTCCCAACGTCATTCACAATGGCAGCACCCAGTTCACCGCCGTGGGCGTGGTGAACCAGTCGGGTCATGCCACTCCGGTGTTCTGGACGTTCTTTGACCAGAACTCCCAGCACGTCACCGACGGCTGCTTCGTGATGACCGACAAGGCCTATCGCGGCTTCAACTGGCTGGCTGAGTCCGGCCTGGGCCTGAACAACAAGCGTGGCTACCTGGTGTTCGCCACCGGCGGCGGCACTGCCGGCCCCTACACTTGCGCCAATACCGCCCATGACGTGGCTGGCCAGATCGGCGTGCATGCCTTCCAGGTGGATACCGCTGCTCAGGACGTGGCTTACACGCCGGTGATCGATGGCCCCCTGGGTACCACCTACGGCACCTCGGGTATCGCGGGTAACCTGACCACCATGGATGCCGACTCGGTTAATTGGGTCTCTGGTGCAGCGCAATCCCTGTCCGGCGGCACCGGCACTGCAAACTTCTCCATGCGTTATTACCTGGAGAACGGTTCTTCGACCAACATCGTTGTCTGGTCTACCGGTAACCAGAATCGTTCGCACACCGTGAACATTTTCGACAATGCTCAGAACCGTAAGTCGGTCAACTTCGACCTGACCCAAACCGAGCTGGACTGGTTCAACCCCGCCGCCATCGCCGGCCGTCCCGCCAACTTCGTGGATGGCTTCATCGAGTGGAACGCCAACGGCGCGCTGCGCAACACCGCCACTCCCCCCGCCGCCGTTTCCGGCAGCATCTTCACGTATAGCGTGATGGTCGCTCCCGCTTTCGGCGCCATGCAGACGGTTCTGGGTATGCACCGTTAATGGTTGAATTCAACCGGTCTTGCTGACCGGTTGGGTTTGATTGCCTACATATAGCGCCGCAAGGCGCTATATTCATTTGAAGCGATATGAAAAGTCTTTCCGGTTTCTCGCGATGGTTGCCATCGGTGGCCCTCGGCCTGCTATTGACGGCGTGCGCCGCAACTACAGATCAGCGCGCTGGCGCTGCCAGACCAGATACCGGCAAGGATAATGTCGCCCCCACGCGTATCAGCTTTCAACTGCCTCAGGCTTGGGGTGGCGCGGTGCAGTGCCTCGATGGCAAGAACTGTTTTTTGATTGCGGTGGAGCATGAGCTCAGCAAACTCGTGTTGATGGAGTTTGACAACGGCAAGGCCGTGGTTCGGGATCAGCAGCCGCTGGGCTATCATCCGGATTCCGCCATTTGGCTCACCCCCGATATTGTTGCTGCGGCGGTAGAAACCGGCGGCACCCTGGATTTTTTTGCCGTTAATAACAATCAATTAAAAATAACCGATCGCCGCGGCGTCGGTTTTGCTCCCCGAGATGTTCTCCTAGTTGCCAATGATGGCGATCGCTACACCCTGTTGGCCACGCCGTACAGTGGCAAAAATGTGGCCTGGCTGACCTGGGATCGACAAAACCCCGAGCAGTCCCAGTTGAAGAGCGCCTTCTGGTGCGAGGCGCCCTGGCACCCGGTGCATGTCAAGCAGCTGCCTCAAAACCGGGGTGCGGGGATTGCGGTAGCCTGTCTTGACGACAAAAAGGTCATTGCCGTACCGGCTTCCAATTGGCAAGCCACGCCCGAGGTATTGGCAACATTTGATGTCATTCCACGCCAGGCCAAGCCCAGCCCCAGCGGGCGCTGGCTGTATGTGGCGCTGGAAACCGGCGGTAAGAATGCGCGTATCGACATGCACACCGGGGAACTCCAGTTCATTCAGGGCGATCCCAGGGGCGCCAGCTCGGTGCTGGCGCTGACCGATGACCTGGTGATTTGGGGCGACAGCCAGCGCCTGACGCTGCAAAAACTCGACGCGCAGGGGCAGGTGCTAGACACCAGAGAAATCAAGACCTCGGGCTATTCCACCGAGTTGCAGCTCCACGATATTAATCGCGATGGAGTGCAGGATATTCTTGTGCTGAACTCTACGGGTGAGACCGCTGATGTGATATTCGGCCCGATTTGGAAAGATTGATACCTAGTTCCCATGAAATTCAATATGAAAATTTTTGCAGCCATCGCGGGGTCGCTGTTGCTGCTGCATTCGGCTATGGCCGAGAATGCCAGTGTTGATGTGTTGGCATCTTTCTCGAATGGAGAAAAGATAACCACTGCCGATTTTGGCGCCTATGTAGACAGGCGCATTGACCTGAAGCCAACGGTTCGGAACTTTGCCGGCGCCAAAGCCGCCCTGGAGGAGATGGCCGTGACGCGTGTGCTGACCCTTGAAGGTGGCGAGTTGAATATACCGCGGGTTGGGGAGCGTAAGGATCAGAAATTTGATGATGTTTATGCGCATGCCGTGTATCAAAAACTGGTACCGCAGTGCCAGGCCCCCAAGGGGGAGGCGGAGCGGCGTGCATACTATGATAAAAATCCCGCTGCATTTACACTTCCAACGAGTGTCCGCTTGAGCAGAATAATTCTGCCCAAGGAGGCAAAGATTGGAAATGAAGCTCCCGGTTTATGGCTGTTTAATCAGGTGCAACTCCTGGGGGCCGGGAAAATAAAATTTTCCGATATAGCCAAGGAAGCGGATAAGGTATATCAAATAGACCCCCAGGGTGACCTGGGCTGGGTGGCGCTGGACGGTGACAACCGAATCTTGAAAGCTCTGGCGAGCGCCAATGAGGGTGACCTTGTTGGGCCACTGGCGGAGGGTGATTTTGTATATTTATTTCAAATCAACGGGAAAAAACCTTCCGCTGTGCTGCCCTGGGAGCAGGCGGCGACATTCGTTGAAAGTCGGGCGGTTAGCTATTGTCGTCAGCAGGAGCATAATAAAATGCGCGATAAGCTGTTTCAGAAGTATGGCGTGAAGATAATCGACGCAAATATCCAGAAGATGTTTGACTTGCGCAATAACTGATTAAATTCACGGACGAACTTCACGATGCATCCAAGTGCAATGGATAATGGGCGTCTTTTCTTTGATGCCTATGCCGCCAAAATAGACGGTGGTATTGTTGTCGATATAGGTTCGCAGGATGTGAATGGCTCTTTGCGGGAGGTGTGCCCACCGCATTTGCAATATATCGGCGTTGACTTTGCGGATGCCAAGGGTGTGGATGTGGTTTTGCAAGACCCCTATCGGCTACCCTTTGCGAATGAGTCGGTGGACGTGGTTGTCAGCAGTTCTTGCTTCGAGCATTCCGAATTCTTTTGGGTGCTTTTTCTTGAAATACTCCGGGTGCTGAAAAAGCCCGGGTTGTTTTATTTGAATGCACCGTCGAATGGTACGTTTCATCGTTATCCGGTCGATTGCTGGCGCTTTTTCCCCGATAGTGGTGCCGCCCTGGTCAACTGGGGGTTGCATAACAAGGTGGATGTCTGCCTGCTGGAGACATATATCAGAAAGCAGAATGAAGCGGTGTGGAGTGATTGCGTTTCCATTTTTCTCAAGGGAGGGGAGTACGTGAGCAAGTTCCCTACGCGCATCACCCAGAGCATTACGGATTTCTACAATGCAAAAACCATAGACGGCATTGATTTTATAAATTTCCAGGAATTTCCAGAAGATCTCCAAAAAATACATCAACTGGAATTTCAAAAGGCGAATAATGCTGCCTAAGGCGTCGGTGCTGATACCGGTAAAAAATGGCGGGACGTTATTGGCTGAGGTGCTCGATGCCGTCCTGGCGCAGCAGACGCCCTGGCCGTTTGAGGTCATTGTGGTGGATTCGGGTTCGCGTGATGATTCGGTGCGTTGTGCGCGCGAGCATGGCGTGGCGGTGTACGAGGTTCCCGCCGCTGAGTTTGGCCATGGCCGCACGCGCAACTACCTGGCCAGCCTGTCCAGCGGCGAGTTTTTGGTCTTCATCACGCAAGATGCCAAGCCGGCCCATGAGCATTGGCTGCGCCATCTGGTGGAGGGCTGCGACAGCGCCCCCGACGTGGCAGGCGCGTTCGGCCCGCACCGCGCCCACCCCGAGGCGCGCACGGTGACGCATTGCGAACTGGATGCGCACTTTGCCGGCTTTGGCAACGAGCTGAGCGTGGTGCGTCTGGATGACCGCGCGCGCTATGAGCGTGATGTGGGCTACCGCCAGTGGTTGCATTTCTTCTCCAACAACAACTCCTGCCTGCGCCGCACGGTGTGGGAAAAGCTGCCGTTTCCCGAGGTTGCGTTTGCCGAGGATCAGACCTGGGCCAAGCAGGCGATCGAGGCGGGCTATGGCAAGGCCTTCGTGCCGCAGGCGCTGGTATGCCATTCACATGATTTTGGCGTGTGGGAAACCTTGCAGCGCAATTTTGACGAGGCGCGCTCGTTTGAGCGTTATTTCGGCTACCGGCTGCAGGGCAGCCTGCCGCGGGCGCTGGCGTCGGCACTGCTGCTGGCGCGGCGTGACTGGCGTTGGCTGCGCGAGGCAGGCTTGCACGGCATGCGCCTGGCCAGGGACGGCGTGTTCATGGCCTTGGTGGAGTGTGCCCGCACGCTGGGCCAATACCTGGGCACGCGCCACGAACGCCTGCCGGCCTGGCTGCTGCGCAGTGTGTCGCGCGATGAGCGCCTGCAACGCGCGGGGGCGGCACGCGCATGACGGCGCTTTTGTTGCACAGGTTGCGTCGTGTTGCCCAACTGCTGCGCCGCGAGGGTGTTGTCACCACCGTGCGCGCGGTTGTGCGGCGCTTGCGCCATGGGCCGGGTTCCGGGCAACGGGTGGATGTGCTGGGGCACTATGCCTTTGCCATGCCGCAGCGGGTGGCCGCGCGCCCCGGTGCGGCGGCGCGCGGGTCGTTGCTGTGGTTCATTCCCGACTTCAACATCGGCTCCGGCGGGCACCTGAATATCTTTCGCACCATCTGGCATCTGGAGCAGATGGGCTATGTCTCGGGCATCGTGATTGCCAAACCGGCCCAGCACAGTGACGCCGCGCAGGCGCGCGACGATATCCGCACGCATTTCTTTCCGCTGAAGGCCCAGGTCTACCTGGGTTGTGATGCCCTGCCGCCCTGCGAGTTTGCGCTGGCCACAGGCTGGGATACGGCCTATACGCTGCGCGCCTTCGATGGCGCGGCGCACAAGCTGTATTTTGTGCAGGACTTCGAACCGCATTTTTTTGCCATGGGCACCGAATGGGTGCTGGCTGAAAATACCTACCGTTTCGGCTTTTTCGGCATTACCGCCGGTGGTTGGCTGGGGCACAAACTGCAGGCTGACTATGGCATGCAGACCCACGCTGTAGGTTTTGGCGTGGAGCTGGAGCGCTACCAGCGCCAGCCACGGCGTGAGCCCGAGATCAAGCGGGTGTTTTTCTATGCACGCCCGCCCACGCCGCGCCGCGCGTTCGAGCTGGGCTTGCTGGTGCTCAATGCGGTGTGGCAGCGCCAGCCGGATACGCAGTTCGTGCTGGCGGGTTGGGATACGGCGGGTTATGACATTCCCTTCCCGCACCTGGCGTGCGGCACGCTGGCACTGGATGCTTTGCCCGACCTGTACAGCCAGTGCGACGTGGCGCTGGTGCTGTCGCTGACCAACCTGTCTTTGTTGCCGCTGGAATTGATGGCCTGCGGCTGCGCCGTGGTGTCCAACCGGGGCCCGAATGTGCAGTGGTTGCTGCACGATGATGTGGCGGTGCTGGCCGACGCCACGCCCGAGGCGCTGACTGACGCCGTGTGCGAGTTGCTGCGCGATGATGCGCGCCGTGCCGCCCTGAGTGCCAGGGCCGAGGTGCTGGCGCGCAGCCAGACTTGGGACGAGGTGGCACGGCAGTTTGAGGTCGGCCTGCTTGCCGCACGCGAGCAACCCATGCAAGGTGGTGCGCCATGCGTTGCGTGATTCTGGGAGGCTCGGGGTTTCTGGGGCGCCACGCCGGGCAGGCCATGGCGGCTGCGGGCTATGAGGTGTGGTCGGTGGACTGCAACCAGATCGACCCGGCCACGGACGCGCCATGGCTGGCGGGCCAGGTGCGGGCCGAGTTTGCCGCCGTGCATGATTGGTGGCGCGAATGTGGTGGTGCCGATGTGGTGATTCATCTGGCGTCGTCCACGCTACCGGCGACGGCAAGTGCCGATCCAGTGCTGGATGTGCAGGTCAATCTGGTGGGCAATCTGCGCCTGCTGCAGGCGCTGCGTGAGAAGCGCGCCCGGGGCGCCAATCCGCGCCTGTTGTTCGTATCGTCGGGTGGGGCGGTTTATGGCCGGCCCCAGTCCGTGCCCCTGGCCGAAAACCACCCGACCATGCCCATGGGCGCCTATGGCGTGACCAAGCTGGCGGTGGAGCATCACCTGCGCATCGAAGAAGCCACGCACGGGATGGCGTACCGCGTGCTGCGGTTGAGTAACCCGTATGGCGAGTGGCAGCGGCCGCAGGGGGTGCAGGGCGTGATTGCCGTATTTGCCCACCGCGCCCTGCATGGTTTGCCGGTGGATGTGTGGGGCGATGGCTCGGTGGTGCGCGATTTCGTCTATGCCGCCGATGTCGGCCAGGCCTTTGTAGCGGCGGCGCGCCATGAGGGCGGTTCGCGTGTGTTCAACATTGGCGGCGGCGCTGGCCACAGCGTGAATCAGATCATTGCAACGCTGGAGCAGTTGCTGGGCCGGACGCTGGAGCGCAAGGTGTTTGCGGCACGGCCATTCGACCCGCCGGTGAATGTGCTGGATATTCAGCGCGCCCGTGAAGAACTGGGCTGGCAGCCCACCATCGCCTTCGAGGAGGGAGTAGCACGGGCTTTGGAGTGGCTGCGGACGGTACCTTATGAACCCCATTGATCGTCAGTCAGCCGGCACGCCGGCGCCGCGGCAGTGGTGGGTGCTGTGGCGCTACTGGATGCTGCGCGAATTCAAGACGCGCTATGCGGGGTCGGTGCTGGGCCTGGCCTGGGCGTTTGTGCAGCCTCTGGCGACGTTGGCGATTTTTTATGTGCTGTTCGGATTGGTGCTGGCAGTGCGGGTGCCGGGGCTGGCGGCGAACAACGGCTATCTGCTGCACCTGCTGGCGGGTTTGGCCGTATGGCTGCCTTTTACCGATGCGATTGGGCGTGGCGTGGGCAGCCTGGCCGCGTATGAGGATTTTTTGCGCAAGCAGCCCATGCCGGCCGAGATTTTGCCCGCCGTAGCGGTGGGTGGGAGCCTGCTGGTGATGGCCATTGGCTATGCGCTGCTGTTGGTGTTGTCGGTGGGTCAGGGGGTGGGACCGTACTGGTCCTGGGGCTGGCTGCCCCTGCTGGCTCTGGCGCAACTGGCGCTGACCTTGGGGCTGGCGCTGTTCCTGAGCATGGCGCACTTCTTGTGGCGTGATGTGGGGTCGGCCGTGGCCTTTGGCCTGCAGTTGTGGTTTTACGTGACGCCCATCGTGTATCCGCTGACGCAGGTGCCTGAGCGCTTTCATGCGTGGTTCTTGCTCAACCCGTTGGCCTGCCTGACCTTGATGGTGCAAAGCGCTGTATTGCATATGCCGCCGCCTGCGGGCACCCCCTGGGCCCTAGCGGCGTGGGTTGTGGTGCTGGGTGGTGGTGGCTGGTGGTTCTTCCGCTCGATGAAGGCCGCGCTTGGGGAGGCGTTGTAGTCACATGGCCATCCGTTTCAAGGGTATCGAAAAGAGCTACATGGTCTATGCAAGGCCGCAGGACAGACTGTGGGAATGGCTGTCAGGGCGGCAGCGCCATCATGTGCATGTGGCGCTGTCGGGCGTTGACTTTGCTGTGAAGGCCGGTGAAACCTTTGGCCTGGTGGGTGAGAACGGCGCCGGCAAGAGCACCTTGCTGAAGATTGCCGCTGGCACCATTCGGCCCACACGGGGAGGCGTGGAGCGCCAGGGCCGGGTGGCAGCCTTGCTGGAGCTGGGCGCAGGCTTTCACCCCGAGGAGTCGGGGCAGGACAATATTCGTTTCATGGCGGCCTTGCATGGTCTGGAGGGGGTGGCCATGGAGGATTTCATAGAGCGCGCCACCGGCTTTTCTGAGTTGTCGGGTGAGACCTTGGCTCGGCCGGTGAAAACCTATTCCTCGGGCATGTTCATGCGCCTGGCCTTTGCCGCGGCAACGGCCATTGATCCAGACGTGTTGATTGTCGACGAGGCCCTATCGGTGGGTGATCTGCACTTTCAGAAAAAAAGCCTGAATCGTATTCTTGAGCTGCGCGAGCGCGGGGCCACGGTGCTGTTTTGCTCGCACAACCTGTATCAGGTGCGCAGCCTGTGCCAGCGTGCGGCCTGGATCAATGGCGGGCGCATGGAGGCTTTGGGGAATACCGAAGACGTTGTGACCGCCTATGAGGCGTACGAGCGTCGGCGCTACGCCGATGTGTCGGTCGCAGAGACGGCGCCAATACAACCGGGGCCGTCACCCATGGCGCAGGCATGCGCGTCTGCGCCGGTGAAAATCATGCGCCTGACCACCGTAACAGCAGACGGTATCAACCCGGCGCAGGTGGATTCGTTCCAGGATTTGACGCTGGAGATCGAGCTTGAGTCTTATGGCGATGCACCATTTCACGTGGGTTTTTCCATCGTTCGGCCGGACAAGGACAATGTATTTGGAACCAGCACGCATTTTCTCCCGTCCGTCCAAGCCATGCGTGGGCAGGGTGAGCACCGGGTACGCGTCAAGTTCCCGCGCTTGCCGCTGCTGTCGGGCGAATATCTGTGGAATGTGTACACGCTGGACGATACTGGCTTGCAAGTGCTGGACATGGCGGAGTTGATCCAGCCGTTCACGGTATTGAATCAGAAGCACCGCGAGGTGGGCCTGGTTTGGCTGGAGCATGAATGGCTGCAGATCGAATGAGTGCTGACTGGCGTCTGCGGTGGGCTTTTCCTGCATTGGGCCATGTGCCCACCGTCTTGCCATGGCGGATAGTGCACTGGCTAGGCCGAGATACATCTACCACTCGGCGCCAGACGGAAGAATTTTTGCGGCAGCGCTTTTGTCGGGTGTTTCCCGGCGCTACCGACGCGCAGCATCAACAATGGGCACGTGCTCACCTGAATATGCTGGCGACGGAAATGCTGGACGCCATGGCCTTGCACAGGCTGGGCATGCCGGGCGGGCCGCGCATCACGCTGCAGGGGTGGGAACATGTGCAGGCACTTCAGCAAAAGCAGCAGGGTTTCATCCTGGTGCTCAACCACTTTGACCGGTTGCTCACATCGGCAATTGCGTTGGCGCACCGCGGCTTGACGCTGCATATAGTGACCATGCCCGTGGTGGATAATCCTGCCCTCAGTGCGGCACAGCGGGATTTCATTTTGAGAAAAATTGCCGCGCTCAAAAAAATCACAAAGGGGCAATGGCGCATTTCGAGTGAATCCCTGCGTCCGGTGCACCAGGGCTTGCGCAAGGGGCAAGCCTGGGTGATTTTGGCCGATGCGTGGAGTCCTGACTTTGCCCACATGCGCAAACATGCATTTTTGGGGGGGCAACTGAGCTTGCCGACGGGCATCGAGCGTTTGGCCGAATCTACCGGGGCGGCCTTGCTGCATGCCAGCACGCGCAGCCTGGCTCCCGACAGGCTGGAGGTGGAGGTGGAGGCGTTGCCT
>JAFEES010000370.1 GCA_018240995.1 Pseudomonadota bacterium
TGCAATGAAATGCTTGTTGCCTGGGCGATGCCCTTGAGCGGCTGGTGTTGAGAGGGTTGAGTGCGGATGCTGCCGATGACTTCGGCGGCAAGGGCGTCAACGGGATGAATTATCGGAATGGGGGTGCATGGCAAATGAAACAATACGTATCTTTAAATGCTATATATTTTGTTTGCACATGTGAGGATGAAGGCGTCCCTGGGGTAGTGACGCTTCCGGGTGGGATTGGGTCGGATCTTCAGTGGTGCAGTCTCCACAAATAGGGATGTTTCCATATGGGCAGCGTGGGCGGTAGATGGTTTGGCATGATCGAGCTGGTGCTTTTTGGAACATGATTCGCGTCACTTCCCGCTATAAACATGTGTGATGCAACAATGAATACAATGTGTTGCATTTACCTGGCGGTGTGGTGCAAGTCCATCAACCTTCGCATTGACTGCGTCGCCCGATGGCTTGACGAAGGCGGTCAATACCCTGTTGTTGGGGGGATGAGTGGCAGCGAACCAGTTCCGCTTTCGCGAGTGGCAGCGGGAGCAAGGCCGGTATAAACGGGAACCTGTTGCGAGGAAGGAGGGGGTGGGTGGCTGGCGAAATATTTGAAACCGAGGCGTGGTTTGCCAACCTTCTGGCGCATGGCTTTGAGCGGCCTTTGTATCGCCACTGGCGCTGGTCGCCCGAGGCGGCGTCGGCTGGCGCCGCAGCTTGCTTTCCCTTGATGCAGCAGTTGCCCGGCGGGCCTGTGCAGGCCCTGGGCAATTACTACAGTTGCCTGTATGGCCCGATCGGCTCGGCACGGGGGCTTGCTGGACTGTCGGTGTCGCAGTGGAGCGAGGCGGTTCGCGCGCTGCGGCGATCACATGGCGCCAGCGTGCTGCGCTTGCAGCCGCTGGACGCCGACAGCGCGTGGCTGATGGCGCTGCAACAAGGTTTGCGTGGCGCGGGCTACTTGACCGATCGGTTTTTTTGCTTTGGCAACTGGTTCCAGCCGGTGCCCGAGGGCGGCTTTGCCAGCTATTGGGCGCAGCGCCCCTCCATGCTGCGCAACAGTGTGGAGCGTGGCCGGCGCCGCCTGGACAGGGCGGGGCCGTGGCGCATTGAGATCCAGGGCGGCGATCAGCCTGGCGTGGAGCGCGCCCTTGGCGCCTATCTTGCCGTCTACGCCCAAAGCTGGAAGCTGCCGGAACCCTGCCCCGAGTTCATGCCCAGCCTGGTGCGCCTGGCCGCGCGCGAAGGCTGGCTACGCCTGGGGGTGCTGTGGTTGCAGGATCAACCCGTGGCGGCACAGGTATGGCTGGTGCATGGCGCGAAGGCCAATATCTACAAGCTGGCCTACGTGAAGGGGCAGGAAAGGCTCTCGGCCGGATCGGTGCTGACCGCGGCGCTGATGCAGCATGTGATGGATGAGGATCGTGTGTCGGAGGTGGACTACCTGAGTGGCGACGATGCCTACAAGCGCGACTGGATGGCGCAGCGGCGCGAGCGCATCGGCCTGGTGGCCTTTGACCCGCGCAGCCCGCCTGGCCTGATGGCCGCGGCGCGGCATTTTGGCGGGCGCTGGATCAGGCGCTGATGGCTTGCTGGCTTGCCTGATCCACGCCGGCAAGCCAGGCCAGCGTGAGGTCTTCCAGCTGCTGCTGCTGGCCGGGTTGCGAGCAGGTGTGATCGGCATCGACAAGATCGTGGCGCGTCACCGCTGGGCGTTCGAGAGCGCCCTGCCACCACGGGTGTGTACTGGCCTGCTCGATGAATTCCTGCGCGGTCAGATCCCGCTGGCTCAGGATCAGCAATATTTTGCCTTCAAACGCTTGGTAGCCAAACGCCATGCGCTCTTGAAAAGATAGTGGTGCCAGCGCCGTACGGCGCATGGCGCGCAGGTTCGTCCAGAGGCCACGCACCGCCGCCCAGCCCACGCCGCCGCCCGCCAGCTTGCGCCAGAACTCGCGCTGCAGCAGGCGCTGGCGGTAGTAGTGCTTGACGTGGGTGCGGGCCAACCCGGCTTTGGAACGTACCCAGGGGTTGAGCAGCGCCACGCCGGCCACGCGCGGGTCTTGCCCGGCCTGCAGGTACAACAGGCTGGCCGAGGCGCCGTCGCACAGGCCCCACAGCACGACACTGCGTGTGTCGGCGGAACGTGCGACCACGTCCACGGCGGCCGCGAGATGCGGGGCAGTGTCTTCAAACGATGGGGCCTCGCCCGGACTGTCGCCCATGCCCGGCAGGTCGAAGCGCAGCACGGGGTAGCCGGCAGCCGCCAGCCGGCGCGCCAGCAGCACGAACTGCCGGTGGCTGCCCACGCGGTACTGGGCGCCGCCCACGACAATGACCACGGCCGTGCTGCGCCGCGGCGTGTCAACGCCCGGCAGGCTCAGGATGCCGAGCATCTCGAAGCCCTGGCCGTCGATTTGGACGGTGCGTTCCTGCGGGTTCATGGCACAGGCGCGGATTGCAACGCCTCCAGCGTGGCGTCGATCAGGGCCGGGGCGTCTTCGCTGCCCACGGTTAGCCAGAAGGCCGGGCCGTTGACCGCCAGCGCCTGTACCTGCCAGCCGCCGGCATTCCAGGCGGCCAGCGGCTTGGCGGCGGCGGCCGGCCGTACCTGCCCGACGTGGGGGAGTTTCTCTCGCCCGGGCGCCTG
>JAFEES010000371.1 GCA_018240995.1 Pseudomonadota bacterium
GGGAGCGGCCATCATAGCGACCGCACTCGGGGCACCGGGGCCGCCACGGCTGCTATCCGCGGATTAGCCACAAGCAATTGGTAAGTCAAATGAGAATGATTATCATTCGCACAATTGCCACAAGGAGTCCGCCATGTCCCGCATCCGAGCCGCCGCCCGCAACAACCTGCCTACGCTGGCCAAGACCGGCAGCTACTACGTCATCCACATCTGCGTGGCCGCCATGGTGGCCTATGCCGTCACGGGCAACTGGATCGCCTCGCTCACGCTGAGCCTGCTGGAACCCACGGTGCAGGCCGTGGCCTTCTTCTTCCATGAGAAGGCGTGGCAGCGGGCGGCAGAGCGCAAGGCGGCCGCTCAGGCACGCGTATCCAGCAGCGCGCCCGCCATGTCGTCGGCCGTGCGCAGCACCAGCGCATTGGCCTTGAAGGCATAGGCGGCGGCAATCTGCTCTACGGCCTCGGCCTCCAGCGCCACGCCGGGGTGCTGTGCCTGGCTCGACTGCGCCTGCACGCCGCCCGGTGGCGGCGCGGCCTGCTGATCGACCTGCTGGCGCCTGAAATTGGGCGTGTTCAGATTGGCGACGTTGTGGGCGCTGCCATGCAGACGCAGCTGCGCGGCCTGCAGGCCGGATGAGGCGATGGGCAGTAGCGAGGACATGATGCCCATGGTATCGGCCGCAGGCCCGCAAACTAAAGGCCCGGCGTTACAGCCCAAACACCTTCTTTAGGAACGCCTGCGACGCCTGCGCCGCCTGGTCACGGGCCTTGGTGCTGCCCTCGACGGTGGCCCCCACGGCCTGGCAGGCCTTGAGCGCCTCGCCATAGGCGGGGCCCTGCAGGCGCGCACCTGTGGCGCCGTCGTAGGCGTACATGGTGTCGATGTCGATCTCGACCGTGCAGTCGGGCTTGGTGCGCGAGGCGTTGCGCAGGTGTTGGCGGCGCTGGTCGTCCATATCAAACTTGTGCTGCGCGCCCGCCAGGGTGACAAACTGGACCGGTGTGCCGGCCTTGCCGATCTTGTCGGCGTAGTCCAGGCAGGCGCTGATGGGCGTGTAGTCATCGGCATCGCCGTGGATGAACAGCATGGGCGCCGACGTGAACACGCCCGGCTTCACCACCAGGCGGAACACCCCGGCACAGCCGCCCGCGTAGGTGGGGATGAAGGCAGCGTAGTGCAGGCCGCCCGGTAGCTGTTGCGAGGCGATGATGCGCGTCACGTTGGCGCGCAGCGTTGCCGTGCCGCCGCGCGAGAAGCCCATCAGGGCGATGCGCTGCGGGTCTATGCGCGGGTGCGTGGCCAGCAGCTTGAGGGCCGCGAAGCTGTCGGCCACATCGGCCGAAAATGGCACGCTGGACTGATCCTCGGCCGTGCTCTGCACGCCACGCGGGCCGAACATATCCAGCACGAAGACCGCCATGCCGGCGGCGTTGAACTGCTTGGGCCAGTAATTGAGCAAGGCATCGTAGACGCCGCCCGAGCCGTGCAGCAGCACCACGGCGGGCAGCTTGGCGCCATCGCCCGGCGGCAGGAACAAATGGCCGCGGATGTTCACCGCCTCGCCGCCGCCCTTCATCAGCTCGGGCAGGGTCTTGGGGGTGGTGCTGGCAAAGGCATAGACGCCATTGCCGGGGCCGGATGCGAAGTTGCTCACCACCTCCTGGGCCGCCGCTTGGCCTGCGGCGAGGGCTGCGAGCAGCACGCCCGCCAGACAACGCACAAAAGAAGCCGCTTGTCGAATGCTGGGCATCATGGTCTGTCCTTTTCGTGGCAGGAGCGCCGGGCAGAAATGCTAGACCTTGCCGTGCCGCTGTCAATGCCGTTCACGCCCCCGCATGCGCCTGCGCAAGACATTGCTGAAACAGCAGCGCCGCCCGGCTGGGCGCCGGCGAGCGGCGCAGCAGGCTGACGAACTGGCAGTGGTAGTTGAACAAGTCCGGCCGCACGGCCTGCAACCGGCCGCACCGCTCGAAGGCCTCGGCATAGTGGTCGGGCAGAAAACCCAGAAAGCGCCCGGACAGCAGCAGGGTGGCGATGGATTCCTGGTCGAAACCGGTGGCGGTGCGCTCAAGCTGCGCCTGGTGCGACAGCTGCATGTTGGGCGAGTGGTAGCCCAGGCCGGCGAAGGGGTGGCGGCGCACGGCGTCCCAGTCCAGCGCGTCATGCGCCGCCCCAAACAAAGGGTGGCCGGCGCCGCAGTACAGCAGCATGGTCTCGCCAAACAGGTCGGTGTAGTCAAGGCTTTGCGAGCTGCGGTGCGCCGGGATGATGCCCACCTGGAAGCCGCCGTCGATGATGCCGCGCTCTATGGCGTTGATTGAGCCCACATGCAGCTGCAGCTGTACATGAGGCGCCTGTGCGCTGAACGCGGCGATCGCCTCATGGATGCGCGCGGCCGGGTTGCTGGCGGTCTTGTCGAATACGGCCACGGCCAGCTGGCCGCCCATGCGCGCGTGGATGTCGTCGATGCTGCCGAGAAAGCCGCGCACGCTGGCCAGCAGGCGCAGGGTTTCGTCGTACACGCGCTGGCCCTCGGGCGTCAGGGCGAATCCCGCCCGGCCCCGGCGGCACAGGGTCAGGCCGAGGCGTGTCTCCAGATCCTTCACATGGCGGCTCAC
>JAFEES010000372.1 GCA_018240995.1 Pseudomonadota bacterium
ACCTGGTTGATGGGGAAGTTCCAGGGCGTGAACGCGGCCACCACGCCCACCGGGTCCTTCACCACCAGCTGGCGCACGGCCAGGTTGCGCGAGGGCACGATGCGGCCATAGACGCGCATGCCCTCGTCGGCGAACCATTCGATGATGTCGGCCGCGGCCAGGGTTTCTATGCGCGCCTCGGCCCGGGGCTTGCCCTGCTCCTGGGTCATGATGGCGGCGATGGCGTCGGCGCGCTCGCGCACCAGGGCCGCGGCGCGGCGCATGGCCTTGGCGCGCTCTATGGCCGGCAGGTCGCGCCAGGTCTCGAAGCCCTTTTGCGCGGCGGCCAGGGCGTGATCGAGGTCGGCAATGCCGGCATGGGCCACGTGGCCGATCTGCTGGCCCGTGGCCGGGTTGTGCACGGCGATGGTCTTGCCGTCGGCGGCGTCCTGCCATTGGCCATCGATGAAAAGGCGGGTGTCGGGGTAGGTCATGCGCTTGGCTCCTTATGCTTGCTGTTTTGGTTCAGATGAACCTGTGGACTATAGGCGGCACGCCGCAGGCATAACCAGGTTTGCGGCCAGCACCCGACTGCAGGTGCGGGAATTGCGCCCTTGTCCTCGGTCAACGCCCAACGCTCAACGCTCAACGTGAACGTGATGCCAGTAGCGGCGCGCGGCCTCGCGCTCGCATTGCATGTCCCGCGGCCGGTCTGAGGCCCAGCGCGCCGCGCCGCACTGCGGCGACTGCACCAGGGCGATGCCGCGCTGCGCGTAGCGCGCCGCCACCTCGGGCGCGGGGTGGCCGAAGCGGTTGCGGTAGCCGGCCTGCACCAGGGCCTGGTGCGCTCCCACGGCGGCTATGAAGGCCTCGCTGGACGAGGTCTTGCTGCCATGGTGCGGCACCAGCAGCACATCGGCCGCCAGGGGGGCGCCTGCGGTGACCAGGGCCTGTTCCTGGGCGCGCTCTATGTCGCCCACCAGCAGGGCCGATGCGCCACCGCTGGCCGTGATGCGCAGCACGCAGCTCAGCGCATTGCTCTTGGGCGCACGGGCGGCGGGCACCGGCTCCAGCATGTCCTGCGGCGGGTGCAGCAGCTCGAAGCGCACGCCGTCCCAGCTCCAGCCCTGGCCCGCCACACAGGGCTGGGCAGGGCGCAGCGCCTGCAGGGCGTGCTCGGTTGCTATCGAGCCCAGCAGCCGCGCCTGGGGCTGCGCGGCCAGCACGGCAGCGGCGCCGCCGGTGTGGTCGCTGTCGCGGTGGCTCAGCAGCAGCAGATCCAGCCGCTCGCCCAGGGCGCGCAGCAGCGGCACCAGCACCTGCTGCCCGGCGTCACTGTCCTGGTGGTAGCGCGGCCCGGCGTCGTAGAGCAGCGCATGACTCGCCGTGCGTACCAGCACCGCCTGGCCCTGGCCCACATCGGCGGCCAGCAACTCGAACTGCCCCTGGGGCGGGCGCGGCGCCTGCCACCACAGCGCCGGCAAGAGCAGCGGCAGGCCCAGCAGGCGCAGCGCCCAGGGCAGGCGCAGCGCCAGCAGCACGCCGCCGACCACCGCCGCCACGCCAGCCCACGGCGGTGCCATGGGCAGGCTGATCTGCGCCCAGGGCCAGGTGGCCAGCCATTGCAGCAGCAGCGTCAACGCTTGCACGCACCAGGCCGCCGCCTGCCACAGCGGCGCCCACAGCACGCCCAGCAGCGCCAGCGGCGTGACCACCAGAGTCGTCCACGGAATCGCCAGCAAATTCGCCAGCAGGCCGACGAGCGAGACCTGGCCGAATAGCAGCAGCGTCAGCGGCGTGAGCGCCACGGTCACCACCCACTGCTCGCGCAGCAGGGCATAAAAACGGCCTGCAACGCCCGATGGGTAAGCGCCACTAGCTCCCGCATCTGTAGCAAACAACACCGCCACGGCAACAAAGCTGAGCCAGAACCCGGCCTGCAGCAGTGCCCAGGGATCGACCCACACCACCACCGCGCAGGCCAGCAGCCACACCTGCGGCCAGGGCCAGCGCCGCCCCGACAGACGCAGCAGCGCCACCGTGGCCAGCATGCACACGGTGCGCTGCGCCGGCACACCCCAGCCGCTGAACAGCGCATAGGCCCCGGCCAACAGCACGCCGCCCACCAGCGCCGCCGTGGGCGCAGGCAGGGCCAGGCACAGGCGCGGCGAGCGGCGCCAGGCATGGCCGATGACGGCCGCAGCCAGCCAGGCGAACAGGGTGATGTGCAGGCCGGATATGGCCATCAGATGCGCCACGCCCGTGGCGCGGAACACATCCCAGTCGGCACGCTCTATGGCGCGCTGGTCGCCCGTGACGAGGGCCGCCACCACGCCCATGGCGCGCTGCGCGGCGGCATCGGCACCGGGGGCGAGCTGGCGCAGGATGGCGTCGCGCACCTGCTCACGCAGCTGCTCGACCGGGTACTGCCAGGTGGCGGCCAGGCGCTCGGGCGGGCCGTGGCGCGCATCCAGCCTGGGGCTGGTGCGCACATAGCCCGTGGCCTGCACGCCCTGCTCCCACAGCCAGAGCTCGTAGTCAAAGCCATGCGGGTTGCGCCCGCCATGCGGGGTCTTGAGCCGCACCGTCAGGCGCCAGCGCTCGCCCGCATGCACCGTGGGCGGAGCCTGGGTCTGTC
>JAFEES010000373.1 GCA_018240995.1 Pseudomonadota bacterium
ACTTCCATCCCCATGACGCCAAAAAGATTGGGCATGCCCCCCCCCCCCCCCCCCCCCCCCCCCGAGTTATTCCATAGATCGGCACGCCCCATGGGCCCGCCTGCAAACCGCCCTGGCACTAGGCTGTGCCGCGCTGGCCTTGGCGGGCTGCGGCGGGGGCTCTGATGACACGGCACAGCCCCCCGCGCCCAGCCTTGCAGCGCCCACGAACTTCCAAAGCACTGGCTTCATTACCTTCAGCTGGGATGTCACACCCGGCGCCACCCGCTACGAGCTGCATGCAGACCCGGACGGATCGGGCCCTCTGGCTGAAATCAAGCTGAGCGATTACAGCGAAGCCTCCCCTACCGGCTTTGCATACGGTTCAAACAGTGAGCAGACGTCATTGGGCGGGAGTGTCCGCGGCATTGATGCGCTCGCACTGCCTGCAGGCATCAACGCCTCTTACCGGCTGCGCGCGTGCAACGCCAGTGGATGCGGCGATTTCGCCTCTGTGGTGCCGGACATCGCCAAGTTGAGCGCCCACGAATTTTCTTCGGGATATGCCCCCTTCGCCTATAACAGCCCATCGAGTCAATCCCCGCTGTCCAAGGACGGCCTCACGCTGGCCATGAATCACTGGAGCGTCGCTGGTGATTCCACCACGTACCTGTTTGGGCGCGCCAGCAAATCCCAGCCGTGGCAACAACAGGCCCGGCTGAGTTACGGCACGAGCACACTGTCTGCAGACGGGACGACCCTGGCTGTGGTTGGCCAGGAGACCCCCAGCAGCCCCCCCCGTACTACCAAGACCGTGGTGTACATCTACCATCGCAGCGGTAGCACCTGGAGCCAGCAATATCTGGACACCCCAAGCGCCCCATCGGCCTGCCCGCAGCCATGCGAAGTGTATAGTGCGTCGAGAGGCCCGCTGCTGTCCGCCGACGGCAACCTGCTGGTTGTGCCACTGAATTTCTTTTCCAGATCCGCCGTGGCCGCTGATTCCACATACATAGGCGCCGTGGCGACCTACGTCCGCAACGGTGCAGCCTGGTCTCCACAGGCCTTGCTGGAGACGGGCGGCAAACGTGTTGAAGCCTTGGCTCTGTCAGGAGACGGCAAGACCTTGGTGGTGAATCAAGGTGGTCACAATCCCGGTTACCCTGACCCCCAGGCTCCACACGCTGTGGTCTTCACCCAGCAAGGCAACGGCACCTGGAGCCAGCAAGCCCGCATTCCTGTCGACTTGAGCTTCGTGTTTGATATTTCAGGGATCCTCTACAGCTCCATGAAACTGTCCGACGATGGCAACACCCTTGCCGTTTCCGCGTGGGCACCACCCGCTGACATCGCACTCTCGTGCAGTCCGAAGAAGGACTCCATGTACATAGCGCTGTTTGCGCGCAACGGCACTGCATGGCAGCTACAAGTCGCCATCTCGCGCAGTAGAGGCTACCCGTGGGCACTGGCCCCCGACGGCAACGCCCTCTTTTACGACGGCGAGCTGTTCACCCGCAGCAACGGCGCCTGGGCCTGCCCCTAACGTCCACGCACCCGGCCCATGTAGACCGTGGGCCGGGGTCAGAACTTAGGAATGCGGATGCGGCTGATCATCAGCGAGCCCGACAGCGCGAACAGCAGCGCCAAAGGGTGCAGCGTGAAGCCGCCCAGCATCAGTTTGCCCAGCCACAGCTGGCTGCCCAGGGCGCCCAGCCAGGCGGCCAGCGCCAGCAGGGCGACGAGCGCGATGGAGGTGGGAATCGGCGTGCCCTCGAAATACTTGACCTTGCCGCTGTCGTCCGCCAGCGTTTCCGCCGTGATGTTGAAGCGCGCCAGGCGCGAGACGCCGCAGGCCACGAAGAAGGCCAGCACCACGCGGTCGTACAGGCCCTGCATGCCGCAGGCGTAGGCAATGGTGGCGGGGGCCACGCCGAAGGAGATCACGTCGGCCAGCGAGTCCAGCTCGCGCCCCATGGCCGAGCTCTTTTGCCGCCAGCGCGCGATGCGCCCATCGAGTATGTCGAACACCAGCGCCGCCAGCACCAGCGCGCAGGCGAACAGCACATGGCGCGCGTCCTGCGACTGCAGATAGCTCATGCAGGAAAACAGCGCCCCCACGCCGCACACGGCGTTGCCCAGCGTGAACCAGTCCGCGAGGTGGAACTCGCGGATCATCGAAAAGCGTTTGTGCTGAGAAGGCATAGGCGCCAATTATCGGCGCCCGGCCCCGGTTTTATTGAAAACGCGGCGCGCGCTTCTCGATGAAGGCAGTGACGGCCTCGCGGTGGTCGGCCGTCTTGTGCGCTATGGCCTGGCAGGCTGCCGACATCTCCAGCAGCGAAGCCAGCGTGGCGCCCTGGCCCTCGCGCAGCAGGCGCTTGGTCATGCGCATGACGGCGCCGGGGTTGGCGGCGATTTTCTCGGCCAGGGCCCGCGCCGTGGGCAGCAGTTGGTCTGCGGGCACCACGCGGCTGACCAGGCCGCAGGCCAGCGCCTCCTGGGCGTTGATGGCCTCGCCGGTGAAGGCCATCTCGGCCGCGCGGGCCATGCCCACGGCGCGCGGCAGCAGCCAGGCGCCGCCGTCGCCGGGGACTATGCCCACGCGCACAAAGCTCTCGGCAAAGCTGGCCGT
>JAFEES010000374.1 GCA_018240995.1 Pseudomonadota bacterium
GGCGACGTTGGTGTTGATCGTGGATGCCATGGCGGAACTCCTGCGTGGCTGGGTAAAAGTGTGGTTGCCGGCTCAGGCCTTGCTCCAGCGGCCGACTTGCGGGAACGATGGGGAGATTGTGGGTAGACGCCGCCGGCGCGTTGGCTGGATAAACGGCGCAAAAACCGCCCAATCCACGGATTCGCCCAAGCACGCCTAAAGTTTTCCAGCCACAGCCCGAAAACACATTCAACGGGCCGTTTGAAACAAGAAGTCACTGCCCGCCGTTCAACAGACAGCCCGGCCGGGCCCTGTGAACCCTGAGGCCAGACGGTTCTGGGCCCAGTTGGCGGCAACGCCGTATTCAGTCCATTCTTTCGGGAGATTTGTCATGGCATCGACCATCAACACCAACGTCGCCTCGCTCACGGCCCAGCGCAACCTGAGCACCAGCCAGGCATCGCTGAACACCTCCATCCAGCGCCTGTCGTCGGGCCTGCGCATCAACAGCGCCAAGGACGACGCGGCAGGCCTGGCCATATCGGAACGCTTCACGGCCCAGATCCGCGGCCTGAACCAGGCGGCGCGCAACGCCAACGACGGCATATCCCTGTCGCAGGTGGCGGAAAGCGCCCTGGCCGGCGCCGGCAACATCTTGCAGCGCGTGCGCGAGCTGTCGGTGCAGTCGGCCAACGCCACCAACAGCGCCAGCGACCGCAAGGCCATTCAGGCGGAGGTCGGGCAACTGCTGTCGGAGCTGGATCGCATGGCCGTGACCACCGAGTTCAACGGGCAGAAGCTGCTGGATGGATCGTTTGGCTCGGCCACCTTCCAGGTGGGGGCGAATGCCAACCAGACGATCACGGCGACGACGGGGAACTTCCGTACCGCGACCTATGGCACGCAGCTCAAGCAATCGGCACCGGTTGTCGTCACCCCGTCGGCAACGCCAACCGTCCTGACTGGCACCTTCGACATTGGCGGGCTGCAGACTGCCACGGTATCCCTATCGGCCACCGACACCATGGCCACGGCTGCGGCCAAGATCAACGCGCAGGCGGAGACCACGGGCGTCACGGCCAGCGCACGCAACCAGGTCGAACTCAGCACCTTTGTCACCGGCGGCTCCTACTCCCTGGCCGTCAAGGGCGACAACACCGCCGCTGCCAACGTGACATTCAGCATCGGCGCCGGCGGCGCCACTGCAGCAGGCCTGGCGGAAAGCATCAAGTCGTTCAACGATGTCTCCTCCCAGACGGGCATCACCGCCAAGCTCAACGCCGCCGGCAATGGCGTGGTGCTGATCAACGAATCGGGCTCGGACATACAGATCCAGAACAATTCCGCGGCGGGCAACACCATCGCCCTGGGCGCCTACGACGCCGCGACCTCCGCCACCATGGGTACCCCGACCTTCGTGGCCGGCATTGGCGCTACGGCCCCAGGTGGCTTCGCCACGGCGCGCGGCTACCTGGAGATGAACTCCGACAAGGGTTTTTCCATCGGCAACCTCACGGGCACACCACCGGTCACGGCCACGCCCTCGACCTTGAACTCGGTCAACACCATCGACGTGACCACCGTGGATGGGGCGACCAAGGCCCTGAAGATCATCGACTCGGCCCTGGCCGCCGTGAACGGCCAACGCGCCAGCTTCGGCGCCCTGCAGGCGCGCTTCGAGACGGCCATCGCTAACCTGAACACCTCGTCGGAAAACATGTCCGCCTCGCGCAGCCGCATACAGGATGCGGACTTTGCCCAGGAGACCGCCAACCTGTCGCGCACGCAGATCCTGCAGCAGGCCGGCACGGCCATGGTGGCCCAGGCGAACCAGATTCCGCAGGGCGTGCTGTCCTTGCTCAAGGGCTGATGGGACGGGCGCGCGCCATCACGGCAAGCACCCCGGGCTGGGTAGGTTCCCAACCGATTTGCCTCTTCAAAAGATTCACAATCAGATACATTACATCCCTCATACAGGGTATGGCTGCAACTGCTTGCCCAAGGCTGCCATAGCAACCCGGATCCACCATGTTCGTCATCCTCGGTTACCTCATCACCTTCGGCTGCGTCTTCGGCGTGTTCATCGCCCATGGCGGGAACATCAAGGTGGTGCTGGAGGCCCTGCCCTTCGAGATGATCACCATCGGCGGCGCGGCGGCCGGGGCGTTCATCATCAACAACCAGCCCAAGGTGCTCAAGGCCACCATGGCGGCAATGCCGCAGCTGTTCAAGGGCGGCAAGTACACCAAGGCGCGCTACATGGAGCTGCTGGCCATGCTGTATGAGATTCTGCAGAAGGCGCGCAAGGAGGGGCTGATGGCCATCGAGTCGGACGTGGAGTCGCCCAAGGATTCGGAGTTGTTCAAGAAATTCCCCACCGTGGGCACGGATCACCATGTGATCGAGTTCACCACCGACTACCTGCGCATGATGGTCTCGGGCAACCTGAACGCACACGAGATCGAGTCGCTGATGGACAGCGAGATCGAAACCCACCACCAGGAGGCCCATGCCCCGATAGCGGCGCTGACGCGCCTGGCCGGCGCGCTGCCGGCCTTCGGTATCGTGGCCGCGGTGCTGGGCGTGGTGAACACCATGGGCTCGGTGGGCCAGCCGCCGGCGGTGC
>JAFEES010000375.1 GCA_018240995.1 Pseudomonadota bacterium
GTGAAGGCGGCGCGCGCCTCGCCACCGTCCGCCGCCTGCGCCAGCTTGGCGCGCAGCGCCAGCAGGCTGGCGGGCCCGTGGCTGTGCTCGGACTGCAGACGGTCAAGCAGCGCCGCCGCGTCCGCCGAGCGCTGGCGCAGCAGGCGAAACAGGTATTCGTCCTCCTTGGCGTGGTGCGACCGATCCATGAACTGCTCGATGTAGTCGAAGACCGAGGTGAAGAATGGCTCCTCCACCCGCCCGGCGGCATCGGCCTCGTCGGCGACGAGGTCCAGCGTGGTCGCGATGCGCCACAGGTTGCGGTGCTCTTCGGTGATGATGCGTAGCGCTTGCATGGTCTCTCGCTCAGGCATGTGCGCCCAGGTAGGCGGCGATCACATCGGGGTTTTGGCGGATTTCCTGGCCCGTGCCCTCGGCCAGCTTCTTGCCGTAGTCCAGCACCAGGATGCGGTCGGACAGGTTCATCACCATCTTCATGTCGTGCTCGACGAGCACCACGGTGAAGCCGGAATCGGCGATCTTGCGCACCAGGTGATCCACCTCGATGGTCTCCTTGGGGTTCAGGCCCGCCGCCGGCTCGTCGAGGAAGATCAGGCGCGGCTTCATCGCCAGCGCGCGCGCGATCTCCAGGCGCTTGAGCGCGCCGTAGGGCATGCCGTCGGCACGGGACTGGACATACTGGCCCAGCCCGACGGAGTCCATCAACGCGGCGGACTCCTCGCGCAGCCTGCGGTCGTCGGCCCTGAGCTTGGGCAGGCGCAACGCCGCCTTGAACAGGTTGCGATCCAGCCGCAGGTGCGCGCCCACCATGACGTTTTCGATGGCGCTCATGTTCATGCAGACCTGCAGGTTCTGGAAGGTGCGCGCCACGCCGCGCCGCGCCAGCTCGTTGGGCGAGCGGCCCTGGATGGCCTCGCCGTCGAGCCGGATGGCGCCCGCCGTGGGCTTGTACACGCCCGTGATTAGGTTGAACAGCGTGGTCTTGCCGGCGCCGTTGGGGCCTATGACCGAGTACACGATGCCGGCGTCGATCTGGAAGCTGACGTTCTGCACGGCCTTGACGCCGCCAAAGTGGATGGACAAGTCCTGGACTTCTAGCAATGCCATCTCAGCCCCCCTTGCCCAGCCTGGCCGCCAGCGTGGGCACCAGGCCCCGGGGCAGGAAAATCATGCACAGCATCAGGATGGTGCCGAAGGCCACCGTCTCCCAGCCCTCGAAGGACACCAGCGCCTGCGGCAGGGCCGTGAGCAGCACGGCGCCGATGATGGAGCCATACACCGAGGCCATGCCGCCGATGACCACCATGGTCACCAGCTCGATCGAATGGAAGAATTCCGCCAGGTTGGGCGTGACGAAGCCCACGTAATGCGCCGTCACGCTGCCCATCACGCTGGCGAACGCCGCCGACAACACGAACACCGCCACCTTGTAGCGCACGATGTCCACGCCGACGACCTGCGAGGCCACCTCGGAGCCGTGCAGCGCGCGCAGCGCGCGGCCGAACGGCGAGTCGATCAGATTGATCGTGGCCCAGGTGGCCACCACCAGCAGCGCCGCGACCACCCAGTACCACTGCCGGTCGGTGCTCAGCTCGAAGCCGAACAGGCCCATGGGCAGCACCGGCATGCCATCGGGCCCGCCGGTCCACTGCGCCTCGTTGCGGATGGCGATGCTCAGGATGATGCCCAGGCCCAGCGTGGCCATGGCCAGGTAATGCCCCTTGAGCTTGAAGATGGGCCGCGCCACCAGCGCCGCCAGCGCCGCCGCCGCTACCGCGCCCGTCAGCATGGCCGCCAGCGGATGCCAGCCGAAATGCGAGGGCAGCACCGCCGAGGCATAGGCGCCGATGCCGATGAAGCCCGCATGCCCCAGGCTGATCTGGCCGGCAAAGCCCATCAGCAGGTTCAGGCCCAGGACGATGATGGCGTTGATCGCCATGCGCACCGCCAGGTCCAGGTAGAAGCTGTTGGGCACCACGAAGGGCAGCACCAGCAGCACGGCGATGATGATGTACAGGCCGAGATAGGCACTCTTGCGCATGCTCACACCCGATCCGTGGATTTGCCGCCGAACAGGCCGCGCGGCATGAAGAACAGGATGGCCAGGATGAGCACGAAGGGAATCGCGTCCTTGTAGCTCGACGAGACATAGCCCGCCCCCATGGCCTCGAGAATGCCCACCAGCAGGCCGCCGATCACCGCCCCCAGGCCGTTGCCCAGGCCGCCGACGACCGCCGCCACGAAGCCCTTGAGGCCCAGCATGATGCCCACGTCGTACGAGGTCATGGTGATGGGCGTCACCAGGATGCCGCCCAGCGCGCCCAGCGCCGCCGACATGGCAAAGCTCATGAACAGCACCCAGCCGGTGTTGATGCCCACCAGCTCGGCCGCCACGCGGTTGAACGAGGTCGCCAGCATGGCCTTGCCCTGCAGCGTGCGGCTGAAGAAATACCACAGCGCCAGCACCACGATGGCCGTCACGCCCAGCACCCACAGGCTCTGCGGCAGGAGCGTGGCACCCAGCACCGCGATCGGCGTGTCGCCCGAGAACGGCGCCAGCGCGAACGTGCCCTTGCCTAG
>JAFEES010000376.1 GCA_018240995.1 Pseudomonadota bacterium
GGACGACTACCCGGAAGCGGTGGTGCAACCCTAGAAATTGAACGCGCCTTGGCCCTCGACGTTGGAGGCCGTGGCCCAGAACTTGTGCGGCAGAGAATGCTTGGCCGCCATCAGCAACCAGTACAGCGGCTGGTTATTACTGCCCGTGAGTAAGCGCATGTCGGTGGAAGGCCACACGCCAAGGCCTGCGACCTTGTCGCGCCAGAACTGGAAAATCTGCTGCCGGAGTTCCTGCTGGCCCTGAATGATCGACACCTTCTCACGCCATCCGGGCGCGAAGGTGTCGAACGGCGAGTTGTCCGTGGTCGCGTAGGTCACGACGTTGCGCTGCAAGTCCATTTGGCTGATGTGAACCAGCATGTCGATGCGCTTGAGCGCTGACAGGGCGACGATGATGTCGAAGTTCAGCGCCGCCAGATCGAAGGGATCGAGAAACGCGAAATGCAGGCCGTAGGCGTTTAGCTGGGCGATGACCTGTTTCACTGCATCGACCGCGGCACCGTCGATCTCGACCACCGGTGCGCCCAGATTCCGCAGGCGGGTTGCGGCGGCTTGACGCCGCTGGGTGTCGAGGTCGCCGATGAAGACCTGCGAGAACGGCGCGTTGCCTTCCTGGCTCTTCTTCCACGCCGCGACGACACCGCCGTCAATCCATTCGCCGGAGTCCCGCACCTTGCATCGGCCCGGGCCACAGAATAGGTCGATATAGGTCGCGCCCGCCTTGCCGGGGCCAAGATACTTCGCGCGGGTGCTGCGCGAAATGTCGATGTAGCGGCACAGGTAGTCGTGCTTCTCCTTGGCCCAGACGCCCACTTCTTCGGCAGGCAGTCCATCGTCCCCATCGATCAGTTTTCCCATCGCCTACTCCCTGCATTTTTGTACGAAGAAGCCGTTCGAATGCGCTTGCTCTTCCCCTCAGAGCCGGAACAGCTTCTTCATTTCATTCTCCGCTGTTACCGGCATGTCATCCTTTTCGTGCTGCCGAACATTGGCCACGATAGTCCGTGCTCGCGTAATTTCGTTGTTCACCCACTGCGAGTATGACGAGCTGGTATTCAGGTTTTCGATGATCGTAAGAAAATAGTCCTTCTGGTTTGAGAGGAACCAGAAGCTCAGGCCGCAGACCCATTTCTCCATTTCAAAGGATTGGAACGGAAACCCGGCGGTTGCATTCCAGTATTTGAACAGCCGAATGGAAGGCTTGATCAGCGATTTATGCTCTTTGTTCTTGGCTTCGAGCGTGGAGTTAAAGTCATTCGGGTTGGTTGTCATCCAACCGCCGGAGCCATTCGGGATTTGCAGTTCGCCGAGCCATGTCGTCGTTGCAGGCACGAGGTCGAACCTGATGTGGTTCAGTTCGAGCACGATGGTCGGGCTGGACTGCCGGATTTCCGATGAGCTGTAGTACTTCTCGACGAAAGTCTTCAGACGGTTCAAGTACGTCTGCGGCGTGGCATTGTTCTCGCTGAATACGATCATGTAATCGATATCCGAGTGCTCATCCATCGAGCGCGGCAAAATCGTGCCCCGCGTTGAGGAGCCGAAGCGGAAGTGCTGCTTGATTACACCGCTGGCGAAATGCAGCCCGATCCGGGTTTGCAGCGTCGAAATTGAGGTTGTGATTGACGACTGCTCGGTTGAAGAAAGTACGGCGTTGCTGGCCGTATCCGTGAGAAAACTCAATACCGACATCCCGTCACTCCTCCCTGTCCACCTTGTGCGTTGACTCGCCTTCCTCGATACCCCTGCGCGCGGCGACGAACGCCCTACGAGGAATGCTTGGACTTTTCTGGTTCAACTCGTTACGCGCGGTCGCCAGAGCCTTCAACTTCTCGGGCATCTCGTCCAGCCGACCCACCTGCAGCAATTCGATCTCTCGGAAGAAGCGCGCTTCATTTCTGAGGGCCAGGAATTGCCCTGCGGCAGCCCTATGCATTGCCGCACGCTCATTGGGCTTGAGAAACGTCATCAGCCCCGTCAGCAACGATGCCAGCAATGCGAATGCACTCGCCAATTCCGGCTGACTCTTGATCAGCGTGGCCCCAGCGATCGCCGCGAGAGCCGTCGCGGGAATCCCCAGCCAGTAGTTACGCCGCACCCAAGTATCTTCAGCGTTGAAGTGCCCTTTGCTGGAGTACGTCGCGTCCTCCTCAAGGCGCTCGGCTTCGCGGCGTAATGCGGCAATCCTGCTCTGATCGGTTTCGGACGATTCGCTCATGGTGTGTTGTGCCTCCCTCGCATCGGCTTATTGCGCCTGCTGGATCGCTCGACGCAGCGATGCAGAGACTTCCCAGACGTTGGACTGGCCGCCCAGGTATCTGGAAACCTTGATGTGATTGTTGCCTTCGAGCAGGTTCAGCACGAAGTCGACGAAGGCGCGGGGCTTGTCGACGCGCGTCGCCAGTTCCTCGTTGATGCGGACGTTCTCGTTGATCAGCAACGCGGCGATCCGGGCGACCACGTCCTGATAGCCCTCGACATACGCCTGCGCGAACTGCTGAAAGCCGTAGTCCGTCAGCACGACGTGCGACAGCATCGCGCCGAGAACCCGCCCGATCTTGATGTAGTAGTGCTG
>JAFEES010000377.1 GCA_018240995.1 Pseudomonadota bacterium
CCGGCCTTCAGGCCGCTTGCAGCGGTGAGTTTTCCACAGCGGCTGAGCCAGGGCGACGTTAAAGAATTTATAAAGTTAAAAACCGCGCGCGCGCGTTACGGGGTCTGAAAACCGCCGGAAAGCCTTACTGGGCAAGGCTTTGCAAAATCGCAGCGTGGGTGAAACACCGATACCCCCGTGTGTGAAACACCGTGTCCATCCACAGGCAAACGTGGGTGAAACACCGTGTCCATCCACAGTTTTCAGTGGGCCGTGTGGGTGAAACACCGATACCAAGATGCAGGCGTGTGTGAAACCACGTGTCATGTCTCCTATGCCCGCTTGGTGATGCCTCGGATCAATCGGGTGCCATCACGCATGTAGAACGTCACCTTGTCATCGTGTCCAACCACGAACCGGTACTCGGGCAGGCTGTCGTCGGCCTCTATGGCTCGCACAGCGCGACGGAATTCGCGGAGGGAGGACTTGCTGCCTGACTTCTCGCGCAGCAGGTCAAGGCCGATGGCCCATGACGTTTGATGGCCGCAATGCTTTCTGGCCAGCTCATACAGGCGACGTGCAAGGGGTTTGCGCAGTCGGAAATAGTCTGGGTGGATCGTCAGCACCTCGAACGCCTGAACGGCGTTGTAAAGCCAGCGCGACAGGGTGATTTCGACCGCGATCATTCGCTCATCCTCGCGGGACTTTTCGACGATTCGCCAAGTGTCGATGATGCCGAAGCCTTCCTTGACGCGCTCCCCCCCTGTCTTGATGTCGGTGGTGATACGAGTCCCGGCCAGCCGCTCGAATGCCTCTTGCAAACGCCGGTAGTCGTCACCGCCAACACCTCGGTTTGTCGTCACGAGGTAGTCATACACCGTGAACCGAACTGTCCGGTTCTGCGCATCTTCTCGGCCTCGATTGAGAGCTTCCGTTAGCTGGCTGACAACATAAATCAGCACATCCTTGTCAAACTGAGTCGCACGACCTAAAACCGATGGGGCAACCTTGATCGACTTGTTCCCGTCCTTGCTTGTCCATTGCCAGATCGACAAATCAGGCTTGGTCGATAGCGTGAAGATCGGCGCCTCCATGGTCGCGCCGTCGTCCTTGAGCGCGTAGTCGAACATGTCGGCCAGGAAAAAATCCCGGTTCGGATGGCGCACGCGGATCAGGCCTGTTTTGCCGTTTGCTTCCGATGATTCGGGCGGGGTAGTTTCTACCGCCTGCTGGCGGCCTTCCAGCAGCGCCTGATACTGCTTCACTGCGGCCTCTATGTCTGCCTCTGCCTCGGCACGCTTGGCCTGTAACTCCTGAGCCTGTGCACGCAGTGCCTGCGCCTCGGAGCTGTCTCCACCATTGCGAACACCAAGCTGGGCAAGCTCTCGATTGGTGGCAACAATCTCCTCAGACAGTTGTCGGTGCCACTGTCTGAGGGTCAACAGATGGTCTGCACTATCCATCCAGTTCGGCTCGTGCCGCTCGTCATGCGCGAACAGGTCTCGCTCTCTGAGCATGTCCGGATCGAATTTTCCGGGTTTTGTCGCCATGTTCAATTACTCAATTACTTTTTTCATCAATTGAGTGAACCAGCTCGCGCAGGATGTCCGTGATGCTGCGCCCGGTCTTGGCTGCGTAGATTTTCAGCTTCGTGTGCTCGGCCCGGTCGAGGTCGAAATTCACCCGGACGGTGGCAGTCTTGTCGGCCAGGTCGGACAAGGTAGGGCCAGCCTTCGCGGCGCTCGGGCGGCCAGCTTTCATGACAAGTCTTTTATTACTCATTTTTACCATCTCCTTAATTACTCAAATGGTGCTATTGAGGAAATGGCGGACTTCCTTGGCCAGAGCCCGGACTTCCTCGGCTGCCTCGCTCGCTGGCTCCTGGTCAATGGCCGTGGTGCCGCTGGCCGCGCTGCTCGGGTAGATGACGCGCTGTGTGATGCGCGTTTGCAGGATCGGCAGGCCGTAACCGGTCAGCGCCTCGGTGACTTCCCCGCCAATCTTGGTGCCCTTGATTGCCCGGCTGACCACGAACGCCGCTTTCAGCTTGCCATCGGTAAGCTCGATGCGCTGCTTGACCAAATCCACAAGGTCAGAGGTTGCCCAAATGTCGTAGGGCGACGGCTGCACCGGGATCAGCACGCAATCGGCGGCCTTCATTGCCGACACAGCCAGGTCATGGGCCTGGGGCGCTCCGTCGATCACAACGAAGTCTTTCCGGGCCACGCTCTTGAGATCGCGCTCGATGGTGGGCCGGTCAATGCCAACCACAGGCACGGGTTGATCCTCGCGGACAGCCGCCCAGTCGCGTGCGCTGCCCTGCGGGTCGGAATCAACCAGCAACACGTCTGCGCCATCGAGTTGCAGGGCGCGTGCAAGATGGGTGGCGATGGTGGTTTTACCCGCTCCGCCCTTCTGATTCAGTACGGCAATGACTTGCATGTGCACCTTTTGAGCTATTGAGTTTTTAAGTGAAGAAGGAATTACTCAATTGAGTATAACGCATTGAGCATTTGAGTAAACACCCCTTTTGAGTAATTGAATTCGCCGGTCAGCGACCAAAAGTCGCCATGATGCGCT
>JAFEES010000378.1 GCA_018240995.1 Pseudomonadota bacterium
TCCTCCCCTCTCCCCTCGCGGGAGAGGGGCCGGGGGAGAGGGGGCTGATCCACAGCGCAGGCTTGCACTCCCCCTCTCCCCAACCCTCTCCCACAAGGGGAGAGGGAGAAACAGCCGCAAGGCGCTGTGGATATTGTGTGACGCGCTATAAAAAGATGTGTACAGGCACAAGGCCCTACAGCCGATCCGCCAGCTGGCTGGCGATGGTGGGCCGACCCGACGCCTGCCACAGCACGCTGAGCTCGAAATACGGCAGGCGTTCGCCATCGGCCAGCGGCACGAACTGCACGCCGCGATGCTGCAGCACGGCCGCCGACTGCGGCAGCAGCGAGGCGCCTATGCCCGCCGCCACGCAGGACAGCACGGTGAGGGAGCGGTTGGCCTCCTGCACCACGCGCAGGTCCAGCCCGGCGCGTGAAAACGCGCTGGCGATGCCGGCGCGCAGCGCGGGCAGCTGCGCCTGGGGAAACCACACCAGGCCCAGCCGCGCCACGTCGGCCAGCCAGGCGCGCCCGTCCGCGCCCAGGGGCTCACCCGCCGGCAGCACCGCCACCAGCGGGTCGCGCCGCACCAGCTTTTGCCGCACCCGCCCCTGCAACGCCACCGGCGTGTGCAGCATGGCCAGGTCTATGCCGCCCTCGGCCAGGGCCTGCATGAGGTCGGCATTGCCCATTTCCGAGAGCACCACCCGCGTACCGGCAAACTCCGCCTGCAGCAGCTTCAGCGCGGCGGGTAGCGCCTCGTACACGGCATGCGTGACAAAGCCGATATGCAGCTGCCCGGTCTTGCCAGCCGCAATGGCGCGCGCATGCTGCTCGGCGGCAGCCGCCAGGGCCAGGCTGGCGCGCACGTCGTCGATCACCGCCCGCCCGGCGCTGCTGAGCGTGGCACCGCGGCGCGAGCGCTCGAACAGGCGCACGCCCAGCTGCGACTCCAGCCGGCGCAGCGCCTGGCTCAAGGCCGGCTGGGCCACGCCCAGCTGCGCGGCGGCGGCGGTCATGCTGCCCAGCTCGGCCACCGCCAGCAGGTAGCGCATGGTGCGGGTATCGAATGGATTGGTGCTCATAAACGGGCAATGGCGCGCAAAGATACACCCAAAGCGCGGCCTGCTCAAGCTCATGTTTTGATAGCTTCATGCACCCGCCAACAAAGCGCATTTGCCTTTTTTGGCTCAAACAATTCACGTCCGGGCCAAACCCTCTACCATCGCCCCACCCAAAACAACAGGAGCGAATAAATGGGGTTTTTTGACTGGAACGAGCGCCCGGCGCAGGCGCTGGAGAAGGGCGGCGTCATCGGCCCCGACGAGCGCCTGCCCTGGGGGCAGACGGGGCTGATGGGCGTGCAGCATGTCATCGCCATGTTTGGCTCCACCGTGCTGGCGCCCATATTGATGGGGTTCGACCCGAACCTGGCGGTGTTCATGAGCGGCATAGGCACGCTGATCTTCTTCTTGATCACCGGGGGCAAGGTGCCCAGCTACCTGGGCTCGTCGTTCGCCTTCATCGGCGTGGTGATTGCCGCCACGGCCTACGCCGGCAAGGGGCCCAACGCCAACATCGGGCTGGCGCTGGGCGGCATCATCGCCTGCGGCGCGGTGTATGCGGCCGTCGGCGTGGTGGTGCATGCCATAGGCACGGGCTGGATAGAGCGCTTCATGCCGCCCGTGGTGACGGGCGCGGTGGTGGCGGTGATAGGCCTGAACCTGGCGGCCATCCCCATCAAGAACATGGCGGCCAACAACTTCGAGAGCTGGATGCAGGCGCTGACCTTCGTCTGCGTGGCCCTGGTGGCGGTGTTCACGCGCGGCATGGTGCAGCGGCTGTTGATCCTGGTGGGGCTGATTCTGGCGAGCATCGCCTACGCCGTTTTCACCAACGGCCTGGGGCTGGGCAAGCCGGTGGATTTGTCGGGCGTGCTGGGCGCCGCCTGGTTTGGCGTGCCGCAGTTCCACGCGCCGGTATTCAGCGGCCCGGCCATGCTGCTCATCGTGCCGGTGGTGATCATCCTGGTGGCCGAGAACCTGGGCCACATCAAGGCCGTGACGGCCATGACCGGCAAGAACCTGGACCAGTACATGGGCCGCGCCTTCATTGGCGACGGTATCGCCACCATGGTCAGCGGCGCCGCCGGCGGCACCGGCGTGACGACCTACGCCGAGAACATAGGCGTGATGGCGGCCACGCGCATCTATTCCACCGCCGTGTTCCTGCTGGCCGCATGCATCGCCGTGCTGCTGGGCTTCTCGCCAAAGTTTGGCGCGCTCATCCAGGCCATTCCGCTGCCGGTGATGGGCGGCGTGTCCATCGTCGTCTTCGGCCTGATCGCCATCGCCGGGGCCAAGATCTGGGTGGACAACCGCGTGGACTTCTCGCAGAACAAGAACCTGATCGTCGCCGCCATCACGCTGATTTTGGGCACGGGCGAGTTCACGCTCAAGTTTGGCGACTTTGCACTCGGCGGCATAGGCACGGCCACCTTTGGCGCCATCGTGCTCTACGCGCTGCTCAACCGCGGCGAATAGCCACTAAAGCCGGCCCT
>JAFEES010000379.1 GCA_018240995.1 Pseudomonadota bacterium
AAGGCCAGCGCCGGCGGCAGCGGCATGGCGCGCACGGGGGCGAGCAGCTTGCTCTCCGTCATGTCTGGCAGCGTATGCACCAGCAGGTAGGCCAGGGTGTCGCCTTCGCACTGTGCGCGCGCCACCTGCAGCAGCGACTGCACGCTGACCATGTTCTCCACGCTCAGGTGGTCTTCGATGTGGCCGCGCAGCTTGTGCTTGACCAGGCGGTCGTAGAGCTGGCTGTCCACGCGCGTGCCCTTGTCCACGAGCTTGACGCCGCGGTCGGTATAGATGGCATCGTGCGTGAGCACGCCGCCGCGGTCGGCCATGTCGGTAAGGGCGCGCAGATAGTGGCGGTTGTCACCTGGGCCATCGGCGCCGTTGGCAACCGATGCTGCAAGACTGGTTTCGAAAACGTTCATGCACGGATCATGTGTTTCTAAATGTCGCAGGAGACTATACGTTGCTTTGCGCATCACCGCAAAAAAACAAAAGCCGGAGTGTCACCTCCGGCTTGATGTGTGGGAAAAATGCGCTGCTCCAGGTCAGGAGCGGCAAGCCTTTAGCGCAACAGCGTCACGCCCGTCTTCGACTGGATTTCCTCGAAGCTCACGCCCGGCGCCAGCTCCACGAGCTTCAGGCCCTGGGGCGTGACGTCCATCACGCCCAGGTCGGTGATGACCATGTGCACCACGCCCACGCCCGTCAGCGGCAGCGTGCATTGCGGCAGTATCTTCAGGTCGGTGGTGCCGTCCTTCTTGCGCGCCACATGCTCCATCAGCACGATGACCTTGGGCACGCCGCCCACCAGGTCCATGGCGCCGCCCATGCCCTTGACCATCTTGCCGGGGATCATCCAGTTGGCCAGGTCGCCCTTCTCGCTGACCTGCATGGCCCCCAGGATGGCCAGGTTGATCTTGCCGCCGCGGATCATGGCGAAGCTGTCGTGGCTGCCGAAGATGGACGAGCCGGGGATGGTGGTCACGGTCTGCTTGCCGGCGTTGATCAGGTCGGCGTCGATCCTATCCTCGGTCGGAAACGGGCCAATGCCCAGCAGGCCGTTTTCGGACTGCAGCCACACTTCCTTGTCGCCGGTATGGTTGGCCACCAGCGTGGGAATGCCGATGCCGAGGTTGACGTAGAAGCCGTCTTGCAGCTCCTGGGCCGCGCGCGCGGCCATCTGGTCTTGAGTCCAGGCCATGTCTGTCTCTCCTATTTATTCCGTGGGCACAGTGAAAGATCTGCGCCGCAAATCACTTGGTTTCGGTCAGGGTGCGCTTTTCGATGCGCTTTTCGGGATGGGCATTGAGCACGATGCGGTGCACGTAGATGCCGGGCAGGTGGATGTCGTCGGGCGCCAGCTCGCCCACCTCGACGATCTTTTCCACCTCGACGATGCAGAGCTTGCCGGCCATGGCCACGGCCGGGTTGAAGTTGCGCGCCGTCAGGTTGAAGCGCAGGTTGCCGCTCTTGTCGGCCACGGCCGCCTTGACCAGCGACACATCGGGCACCAGCGAACGCTCCATCAGGTAGGTGTGGCCGTCGAACTCACGGGTTTCCTTGCCCTCGGCGACGATGGTGCCCACGCCGGTGCGCGTGAAGAAGGCCGGAATGCCGGCGCCGCCGGCACGCAGCTTCTCGGCCAGCGTGCCCTGGGGGGTGAACTCCAGCTCCAGCTCGCCGGCCAGGTACTGGCGCTCGAACTCCTTGTTCTCGCCCACGTAGGAGCTGATCATCTTCTTGATCTGGCGCGTCTCCAGCAGCTTGCCCAGGCCAAAGCCGTCCACGCCCGCGTTGTTGGAAATGGCGGTGAGGTTCTTCACGCCGCTGTCGTGCAGGGCCTGGATCAGGGCCTCCGGGATGCCGCACAGGCCGAAGCCGCCCACGGCCAGCAATTGGCCGTCGGCCACGACGCCCTTGAGCGCCTCGTCCGCCGAGGAATAAAGCTTGTTCTTCACTACTGTCTCCTGAAGTACTAAGGGGATGCGCTACGATACTACGTATTCAGTTACGTAGTATTCCCTAAAGACTAGCACCACCATGGACTTTGCCGACTACCGCCTGGCCTTCGAGATGGCGCCCGTGGGCCTGGTGATCTCGCGCAACCGCGCCATGGTGGACTGCAACCGCCAGGTGTGCGAGATGTTTGGCGCCTCGCGCGAGCTGCTCATCGGCCAGTCGTTCCAGATTCTCTACCCCAGCGCCGACGAATACGAGCGCCTGGGCGCGCGCATGGCCCCGATACTCAATGCGCACGGCTACTACGCCGACAGTCGCATCATGAAGCGCGCCAATGGCGAGACCTTCTGGTGCCATGTCTCGGGCCGCGCCCTGGATCGCCAGGATCCGCATGCCTCGGGCATCTGGAGCTTTGAAGACCTGAGCGCCCAGCGCCCCGTGAAGGCCGAGCTCACGGCGCGCGAGCGCGAGGTGGCGGCGCGCCTGCTGGAGGGCATGACCTCCAAGGAAATCGGCCGCGCCCTGGACATCAGCCACCGCACCGTGGAGATCTACCGCGCCCGGCTGATGCGCAAGTACGGTGCCTCCACCGCCGC
>JAFEES010000037.1 GCA_018240995.1 Pseudomonadota bacterium
CTCCATCGACGGCACATGGCGGATGATCTCCTCGGCCAGCTCCACCTCGCGCTCGGTGGGCGCGCCAAAGCTGAAGCCGTCCAGCGCCGCCTTTTGCACGGCCTCCAGCACCGCCGGGTGGCCGTGGCCCAGGATCATCGGGCCCCAGGAGCCGATGTAGTCGATGTATTTTTTGCCGGCGGCGTCCCACATATAGGCGCCATGGGCGCGGGCGATGAAGCGCGGCGTGCCGCCCACGGCGCGAAAGGCGCGCACGGGCGAATTCACGCCGCCGGGGATCAGCGCCTTGGCGCGTTCGAACAGGGAGAGATTGGGATCAGTGCTGTGTGTCATGAGGGGGTAGGTCAAAGTCCGGAACTACCGGCGCGGACTCGTCGTCATTGTCGTCTTCATCGGGCTCGGCCCAGAACATGCGATCCGGCAGCACATGGCCCATGCCGGGCCTGAAGCCATGTTCCAGGCAGCCGTCGAGGTAGGTGAGCGCCTCGCTCGTGGCCTCGCCCAGGTCGTTGCCGCTGGCCACCAGGGCGGCCAGCGTGGCCGACAAGGTGTCGCCCGCGCCGACGAAGGTGGCCTCGAAGCGTTCGAAGCGCCCGCTGCCCAGCACCGTCTGGGCCGAGGTCAGGGTGTTTTCCAGATGCTGGTCGTTCGCCGGAATGCCGGTCACCAGCAGGTAGGGCACGCTGTCCGCAACCGCCATGGCCAGGTCGCGCGCCGTGGGGGCGCGCTCGCTGGCCCAGTCCGGCAGCAGCCAGCGCCACAGTGTTTTGTGGTTTCCCACCAACACCGAGGCCTGGGGCAGCAGCAGCTCCTGGAACGCGTCCTGGTACTGGTCTATCAGGTCGTCGTGCCACCAAGACAGGTCGGGCATGTAGGCGACTACCGGGATTTCGGGATAGTCCGAGGCAATGGCAGCGATGACGCCGAGGTTTTCCGGGCTGCCCACGAAGCCCACCTTGATGGCCTGCACCGGCATGTCCTCAAGCACCGCGCGCGCCTGGTCGGCCACGGCGTCGTCGTCAAAGGCGCAGTGGTCATGGATCTCGGCGCTGTCGCGAATGTAGGCGCCGGTGACCACCGGCAGCGGGTGGCCGCCCACCGAGGCCACGGCCGCAACGTCGGCCGCCAAGCCCCCCGCGCCGCTGGCGTCGTTGGCGTTGAAGGCCAGCACGCAGACCGCCGGCAGCACCCGATCGTCATCGGAAACGGTGAGGGTCGGGCCGTCTTGGGAAGAAAAGGTAATCGTGCTCATGGAGGGGCGCCAGCGTAACCGGTGGCGTGAAAACAGCATCCCGCAGTCATGACTGGATACAATCGTTGCATTCTATGTAAGTGCCCCTTAAGCTGTGACCGACCTGAAGACTTGGATGTGCGTGGTATGCGGTTGGATCTACGACGAGGCCGAGGGTTCGCCCGAGCACGGCATAGCGCCCGGCACGCGCTGGGTGGACATCCCCGCAGACTGGACATGCCCCGAATGTGGGGCTGGAAAGCAGGATTTCGAGATGGTCGAGATATGAGGCGCGGCGCTTGGCCGGCCTTGTCTGTCGATCCCCTAAAGGAGTTATGAGAAATTGGCTATGACGACCGATTCCACGTTCCGCGTACTCGTGGTGGACGACAGCAACACCATCCGGCGCAGCGCCGAGATCTTCCTCAAGCAAGGCGGCCACGAGGTGCTGCTCGCCGACGACGGCTTTGATGCCTTGTCCAAGGTCAATGACTACCAGCCCCAGCTGATCTTCTGCGACATCCTGATGCCCAAGCTGGACGGCTACCAGACCTGCGCCATCATCAAGCGCAATGCGCGTTTTGCCGAAACCCCGGTGGTCATGCTGTCCTCCAAGGACGGCGTGTTCGACAAGGCGCGCGGGCGCATGGTCGGCTGCCAGGAATACCTCACCAAACCCTTCACCAAAGACCAGTTGCTGCTGGCCGTGCAGCAGTTCGCCAGCGCGCAACAAGGAGTCATGTAATGCCGATTCACAAAGTACTGGTCGTGGACGACTCGAAGACCGAGTTGCTGCACCTGACCGAGCTGCTGCAAAAAAAGGGCCTGAAGGTGCGCACCGCCGAGAACGGCGACGAGGCCCTGCGCCGCCTGGCCGAGGAAAAGCCGGATCTGATCCTCATGGACGTGGTCATGCCCGGCCAGAACGGCTTTCAGCTCACGCGCTCCATCACGCGCGACCCGCGTTACGCCGACGTGCCGGTGATCATGTGCACCAGCAAGAACCAGGAAACCGACCGCGTGTGGGGCATGCGCCAGGGCGCGCGCGGCTATATCACCAAGCCGGTCGATCCTGCGGAGCTGCAGGCCAAGATCGACGCGCTGAACTGAGCCCCTGCCCATGGCCAATCGTGAAGCCCTGAAGGAGCTGCAGACCCGGCTCGCCGAGCGCCTGCAACAGGCCAAGGCGGAGGGGGTGGCCGTTGCGTCCTGGCTTGCCGTGGAGTCTGGCGCGCAGCATTACCTGCTGCCCCTGGCGCAGTCGGGCGAGATCTTTCCCTGGGCCGGCGTGCAAGCCGTGCCCTATACCCAGCCCTGGTTCCTGGGCGTGGCCAACCTGCGCGGCACGCTCACCGGGGTGGTGGATCTGGCGGGCCTGCTGGGCGGCGCGCCGCCGCGGCCGGAGCAGGCCTTGCTCGAATCCAGCCTGCTGGCACTGAACCCCGCCCTGGAGGTGAACGCCGCCCTGCTGGTGGACAGGCTGCTCGGCCTGCGTGGCGCGCAGGCCTTTGTGGCATCCGAGGCGCCCCGGGGCGAGGCCGCCACCTATTGCGGCAATACCTATATCGACGCCCAGGGGCTGCGCTGGCAGGAGCTGAACCTGCAGGCCCTGGCGCAACACGCCGTGTTTCTCAGCATCGGCGCATGAATCTTTGTGAGGCAACACATGTCGGTCGTCAATCCATTGGAAAAACTGTTTTTGCGCAAGCCCGTCCAGGCCGATGCGCAGCCGGGTCAACCGGAGCCGAGCCAGGACTCGATCTCCGCCGGCGTCCTGTCACAGGCCTACCAGGCCGACGGCATGCCCAGCGTGCTTGGGGAATATCGGGACGACGCGCGCAAGCCCGAGCCCGGCCCGGCCGATGACGATCTGGTGACGCTGCCCCTGCTGGGCAGCGCCAGCACGGCCACGCACCAGCGCCGCCTGCTGATACTGCTGGGCGTGGGCCTGGTGGTGCTGGCGCTGATCGCCGCCTGGGTGCTGCAGCAGTCGAACCGATCGGCGCTGCAGCTGGCAGCCACGGGGCAGTCGCTGATGCAGTCGCAGCGGCTGGCGAAAACGGTGTCGCAGGCGCTGGCCGGCCAGCCGCAGGCGATTGGCGACATGAAGGACAGCGCCGACGTGCTGGCGCGCAACGTGCGCGCGCTCGACAGCGGCGATGGCGAGCTTGGCGTGGCGGCCTTGGGCGAGGCCTTCAAGCCGGAGCTAGAGGCCATCACCCCGTTGGTGGAGCGCGCCGAGCGCAACGCCGGCGTGGTGCTGGGGCAAAAGGCCATTCTGATCCAGGTGGGCGAGGCGCTGCGGGCCATCAACCAGCAGTCCCCCGCGCTGCTGGAGAGCGCCGAGAGCATTGCCGCGCTGAAGCTGCAAAACGCCGCCCCCGCGGCCGACATCTCGGCCGCCGGCCAGCTGGTGATGCTGACGCAGCGCATCGGCAAGTCGGCCAACGAATTCCAGGCCGCTGAGGGCGTGAACCCGGAGTCGGTGTTCCTGCTGGGCAAGGACTTGAATGCCTTCAAGGAAATCGCCCAGGGCCTGCTGGCCGGCACGCGCGATGCGCAGGCGCGCGAGCAGCTGCAGGCGCTGATCACCCTGTATGACCAGACGCGCACGCAGGCCGGCGCCATTTTGGGCAACCTGCAGGGCCTGGCCTCGGCACGCCAGGCACAGGCGGCCATCGTGGCCGACAGCGAGCCGCTGCGCCGCCAGCTGGAGACGCTGCAGACCAAGCTGTCCGCGCAATCGGGCATGGGGCCGGGGCAGGTCGCCGCCCTGGCGCTGGCGGGCCTGTTCGTGCTGCTGTGCGGCGTGGGCGTCTCACGCGTGCAGCTGCTGGACAGCCGCGGCCGCCAGGTGGCGGCCGAGACGCAGCAGCGCGATGCCCGGCGCCAGGAGCAGGAGGCCAAGCGCGTCAACGACGCCAACCAGGCCGCCATCCTGCGCCTGATGAACGAGCTGCAGTCGGTGGCCGAGGGCGACCTGACGCAGGAGGCCACGGTGACCGAAGACATCACCGGCGCCATCGCCGACTCGGTGAACTACACCGTGGAGGAGCTGCGCCTGCTGGTGGGCAGCGTGCAAAACACCGCGGCGCGCGTGGCGCAGACCACGGCGCAGGTGGACAACACCTCCACCGAGCTGCTGGCCGCATCCAGCGAGCAGCTGCGCGAGATCCGCGAGACCGGCCGCTCGGTGCTGGACATGGCCTCGCGCATCAACGATGTGTCCTCCCAGGCGCAGGAATCGGCCGCCGTGGCGCGCCAGTCGCTGCAGGCGGCCGACCAGGGCCTGCGCGCGGTACAAAACACCATCGGCGGCATGAATGCCATCCGTGACCAGATCCAGGACACCTCCAAGCGCATCAAGCGCCTGGGCGAGTCGTCGCAGGAGATCGGGGAGATTACCGAGCTGATCTCGGACATCACCGAGCAGACCAACGTGCTGGCCCTGAACGCCGCCATCCAGGCCGCATCGGCCGGCGAGGCGGGCCGGGGCTTTTCCGTGGTGGCCGAGGAGGTGCAGCGCCTGGCCGAACGCTCGGCCGATGCCACGCGCCAGATCTCGGCGCTGGTGAAGGCCATCCAGACCGACACCCAGGACGCCGTGGCCGCCATGGAGCGCTCCACCCAGGGCGTGGTCGAGGGTGCGCGCCTGTCCGACAGCGCCGGCACGGCGCTGACCGAGATCGACCGCGTGTCGCGCCGCCTGGCCGAGCTCATCGAGCAGATTTCGCTGTCCACCTCGCGCGAGGCCGATCTGGCCAGCGGCGTGGCCGACAACATCCAGCATATCTTTGCCGTGACCGAGCAGACCGGCGAGGGCACGCGCGCCACGGCGCAGCAGGTGCGCGAGCTGTCGCGCATGGCCGACGAGCTGCGCCAGTCCGTGGCCCGCTTCAAGATCGCCTGACGCCTTTGCACCAACGAATTGGCTCATCAGCAGCCGGGGACGAATCCATGTCATCTCTTGACGCCGCAACCGCAACGGGCGCCGACGGGGCTCGGTACGAGCAAGACCTCGGGCCGCTGGCGTGGGTGCTCGACGAGTTGCGCAAATCCTTGGACGGCGTTGCCAAGGGCATGCGCCGCTTCGTGCGCGATGCCGAAATCGCACGCCAGTCGGATCTGGCCGCGCTGGACGCCGCCGCGCTGCGCGTGGCGCGCCAGCAACTGCACCAGGCCGGCGGTGCGCTGGCCATGGTCGGCATGGATGCGCCGGCCCAGCTGCTGCGTGCCATGGAGACCGCGGTGCAGCGCTTTGTGCACCGCCCCGAGCTGTGCAGCGACGCTGCCGCCGCCAGCATAGAGCGCGCCAGTTTCGCGCTCATCGAATATCTGGAATGCGTGCTGGCCGGCAAGCAGATTTCGCCCGTGGCCTTGTTTCCGCAGTATCGCGAGGTGCAGGCGCTGGCCGGCGTGGATCGCGTGCACCCGGCCGACTTGTGGTCGGTGCCGGCGCTGGCGCAGGCGCCCACCGCACCCAGCGGCGTGGCGCCCCTGCCCTATGGCGCAGAGGCCCGCGCGCGCCTGGATGGCGCCGTGCTACGCATCGTGAAGAACGCCGATGCCGCCGCGGCCGCGGATATGCAGGGCATCTGCCAGGGCTTTGCCGCGGCCCAGCCAGAGCGCCAGGTGCGCTCTTTCTGGACGGTTTGCGCCGGCTTTTTCGAGGCCCTGGCGCGGCAGGCCATCCACCCCGATCTGTACGCCAAGCGCGTCGCATCGCGCGTGCTGATGCAGTACGCAACCCTGGCCAAGGGCGACAACGCCATTGGCGAACGGCTGCTGCAGGACCTGCTGTTTTTTTGCGCCCAGGCCACGCCGCCCGCGGGCACGGCCCTGCCGGCCCTGCAGGCCGTGCGCGCCAGCTACGGCCTGCAACGCCACCAGCCGGTGGACTACGAGCGGCCGCGCTTCGGCCTGTTTGACCCGGCCCTGCTGGCGCAGGCGCGCAAGCGCATTGCCGCGGCCACCGAGACCTGGTCGGCCCTGGCCGGCGGCGATCGCAACAAGCTCAAGCCGGCCGTAGACCAGTTCAGCCTGGTGTGCGACTCGCTGCACAAGCTGCACCCGCAAAGCGACAGCCTGGCCCAGGCGCTGACACGGGCGCTGGATGCCACGCAGCGTCGCGGCGAGATTCCGCCGGCGGCGCTGGCCATGGAGGTGGCCACCGCCGTGCTGTACCTGCAGGCCTCGTTCGAGGAACTCGACGCCTCCCAGGACAACATGGGCCAGCGGGCCGCACGCCTGGCCGAGCGCCTGGACGGCGTCGTCGCCGGCGGCGAGTCGCAGCCGCTGGAGCCCTGGATGGAGGATCTGTACCGCCGCGTCAGCGACCAGCAGACCATGGGCAGCGTGGTCGGCGAGCTGCGCGCCACCATGGCCGAGGCTGAAAAGTCCATGGATCAGTTCTTCCGCCAGCCCCAGGATCTGACCCCCCTGGCCTCCGTGCCCGGCGGCCTGCAGCAGATGCGCGGCGTGCTGTCCCTGCTGGGCCTGGATCAGGCGGCGCTGGCCGTGGTGCGCATGCGCGACCTGGTGGAGCGGCTGCTGGTGGGCGAGGTGGCGCCCGAGGAACGCCAGCCGGTGTTCGACAAGCTCGGCAACAGCCTGGGCGCTTTGGGCTTTCTCATCGACATGCTGAGCTACCAGCGTGCCATGGCGCGCAAGCTCTTTGTCTATGACCACGAGCTCGGGGAGCTGCGCAGCCTCATGGGGCGGGCGCCTGTGGAGCCGCCGGCACCGCAAGCCCTGGAACCGCTGGCACCGCTGGCACCGCTGGCGCCGCCTGCCCCCGAGCCATCGGCCGCTGCCCCGGTGCCGGTCGATGCACCGGCCGCTACGCCGGCCGAAGCGCATAGTGCAAACGACGCGGCGCCGCAGCTGCCCCAGCCTGTGCCAGAACCTGAGCCCCAGGCCATCCCAGTGGCGCCGGTTGCCGCCGCCGCGCCGGCAGGCGAGGACGCTGCCGACGACGACACCGAGCTCCAGGACATCTTCCTGGAGGAGGCGCGCGAGGTGGTGGCCAATGGCCTGGAGGCCGTGCAGGCGCTGCGCGCCGAGCCCGGCGAGCCGAGCCAGCAGACCGCGCTGCGCCGTGCCTTCCACACCCTCAAGGGCAGCTCGCGCATGGTCGGCCTGACCGAGTTCGGCGCGGCCGCCTGGGCCATGGAGCAGACGCTCAATGCCTGGCTGGCCGAGGAAAAGCCCATGCCGGCGCCGCTGCTGCAATTGTCCCAAGAGGCGCTGCAGGCCTTTGGCCGCTGGGCCGACGACATCCAGGCCGGCGCCGCCGATCACTGGCAGGCCCAGCCCTTCGCCGCGGCCGCCACGGCCATGCGCGAGCAGGGCCGGCTGCTGCCGCTGACACCCAACAGTGAGTCCGATCCCGAGCCGCTGGCAGAACCGGCCCCGCTTTGCGACCTGGAGCTGCCGCAGAGCGACCAGGCGCCGGAGCCGCCCCCCGCTGTCGCAGTCGATGCCGCCCGGCCCGATCGGGACGAGGCGCCGGAGCAGGGCTTTCCCGACACCTGCATCGACCTGCCGGACTTTGCGCCGCCGCCACCGCCGGCCGTTGCCATGCCCGAGCCCGTGCTGCTGGAGGAGCTGGACTTTGCGGCCTTCGAGCAGGCCCTGCAGGAACAGGCTGCCCATGAGCCACAGGCCGAGCCGCAACAGCGATTGCTGGAGCCGCTGCCGCAAGACCTGGCCGACGCCCTTGAGACGCAACTGCTGGCCGAGCCATCGGATGAGATCTTGGAGCCGCAGGTCTTGGAGCCGCAAGGCTTGGCGCTGGACTTGCCCGGCATGCCCCTGCAGAGCGAGCCGGCACCGGTTGACGTGCCGCCCGCGCTGGCCGAGCAGCCCGCACCCCAGGCGGACGCGCAGGGCGCCGACGCCGTGGCGCCCGAGTCCTTGCCGGTCGCGGACGAGGCCGTCAAGGTCATCGAGCATCTGCGCATTGGCATACCGCTGTACAACGTCTACCTGAACGAGGCCGACGAATGGTCGCGCCGCCTGGCCACCGAGCTGCAGGAATGGTCGCTGGAGCTGCACCAACCGCTACCGGAATCGGCCGTGGCGCTGGCGCATTCGCTGGCCGGCAGCTCGGCCACCGTGGGCTTTGCGGCGCTGTCGGATCTGGCGCGCCAGCTGGAACACGCGCTGCAGCATGTGCAGCTGCTGCCGCAGGGCCTGCTCGACCATGCCCAGGCCCTGAACGCGGCCGCGGACGACATTCGCCGCTTGCTGCACCAGTTCGCGGCCGGTTTTTTGAAGGAGCCGAACGCACTGGTGCGCGAGCGCCTGGAAGCCATCTTGCGCACCGAGGTCAGCAGCGGCCCCGCGCCGCTGGAGCCCATGACGCTGGAGCAGGAGCTGGCCGCCTTGGCCGGGCTGGATCTGGCCGAAGGCGCTGCGCCGTCCCTGGCCGAACCTGCCCCCGAGGCTGCCGCTGCCCAGGAGCCCGACCAGACGGCTACCCTGGCGCATGAGCGCGCCATCGACGAGGCCATTGCGCGCGCCGTGGCCGCCGTTGACGACATCGACGACGACATCGACGCGCTCGACGTCATAGACCCCGACCTGTTCCCCATCTTCGAGGAGGAGGCGGCCGAGCTGCTGCCGGCCATGGGTTCGGCGCTGCGCCAATGGGCGGCCCGCCCGGAAAACCTGAGCGCGCGCAACGAGCTGCTGCGCGCCCTGCACACCCTGAAGGGCAGCGCGCGCCTGGCCGGCGCCATGCGCCTGGGCGAGATGGCGCACCGCATGGAAAGCGCCGTGGAGCAGATCGGCACGGACGGTGTCACCACGGCGGCGGTCGAGCCCCTGCTGGCCGGCTTGGACGTGCTGCAGGCCGACTTCGAGGTGCTGCGCACCATCGGCGCGCAGCCGCTGTCGGAGCCCGTGGTGGTGGCCGCGCCCGAAGCCGGCATGGCGCCGCAAACCGTGGCCGCGCCCACGCTCACGCCCGCACCCGCGCCGCTGGCGGCACCGGTGGCCGCTGCGCCGTCCTGGCAGGCCGGCGCTCCCGCGCAGGCCCAGCGCACGGCCGCCACGCAGTCGGTGCGCGTGCGCGCGCAGCTGCTGGATAGGCTGGTGAACCAGGCCGGCGAGGTGATGATTTCCCGCTCGCGCCTGGATGCACGCCTGGGGCAGATGCGCGCCTCGCTCGCCGACCTGACGGGCAACCTGGAGCGCCTGCGCCAGCAGCTGCGCGACATCGAGGTGCAGGCCGAGACGCAGATGCAGTCGCGCCTGGCCCTGTCCAAGGACTCGGCGGCCGGCTTCGACCCGCTGGAGTTCGACCGTTTCACACGCGTGCAGGAGCTCACGCGCATGATGGCCGAGTCGGTGAACGACGTGGCCACGGTGCAGCGCAACCTGCAGCGCAGCATGGAGGGGGCCGAGGACGACCTGATCGCCCAGGGCCGCCAGGCGCGCGAGCTGCAGCGCGACCTGCTGCGCACGCGCATGGTGGAATTTGAAAGCATTGCCGAACGCCTGTACGCCGTGGTGCGCCAGGTGTCCAAGGAGACCGGCAAGCAGATCAAGCTTGATATTTCCGGCGGCTCCATCGAGATGGATCGCGGCGTGCTCGACCGCATGGCGCCGGCCTTCGAGCATTTGCTGCGCAACTGCGCCGGCCACGGCATCGAGGCGCCCGAGGTGCGCGTGGCCGCGGGCAAGACGCCCGTGGGCACCATCACCATCGCCCTGCGCCACGAGGGCAACGACGTGTCGGTGGAGTTCCGCGACGATGGCGCGGGTCTGGACATGCAGCGCATCCGCTCCCGGGCCGTGGCCCAGGGGCTGATTGCGGCGGATGAACTGATCAGCGACGCGCAGGCCGCTGACCTGATCTTCCGCCCCGGCTTCACCACGGCCAGCGAGGTCACGGGCCTGTCGGGCCGCGGCATAGGCATGGACGTGGTGCGTTCCGAGCTCAACGCCCTGGGCGGGCGCATAGAGACCCAGACCGCAGCGGGGCAGGGCTCATCGTTTCGCATGCTGCTGCCGCTGACCACGGCCGTGACCCAGGTGGTCATGCTGCGTGCCGGCAAGCTGACGCTGGGCGTGCCCGCCAACCTGGTGGAGGTGGTGCGCCGCAGCCCGGCGGCCGAGGTCGATGCGGCCTACGCCAGCCAGTGGTTTGCCGAAGGGGCGGATCAGCTGCCGTTCTACTGGGCCGGCGCCCTGCTGCAGGCGGCGCCGCGCAGCGCCGAGGTGGCGGGCAGAACCCGGCCCGTGCTCATCCTGCGCAGCGCCGCGCAGCGCCTGGCCCTGCATGTGGACGAGGTGCTGGGCAACCAGGAGGTGGTGGTGAAGAACCTGGGGCCGCAGCTGTCGCGCCTGCCCGGCGTGGCGGGCATGTCGGTGCTGGCCTCGGGCGCGGTGGTGCTGATCTACAACCCCGTGGCGCTGGCCACGGTGTACGGCGAGCAGGCGCGCGCCGCCACGCTGGCGCCCGCGGCGCAGGACGCGGGCAGCGTGGTGGAGCTGGCGCATGGCGGCGTGCCCGCCGCCTTGCCCATGGCGGTGCAGGAGCAGGTGCCGTTGATCCTGGTGGTGGACGACTCCATCACCGTGCGCCGCGTCACCCAGCGCCTGCTGCAGCGCGAGGGCTACCGCGTGGCGCTGGCGGCCGACGGCCTGCAGGCGCTGGCGCGGCTGCAGCAGGAGCGCCCGGCGGTGGTGCTGTCGGACATCGAGATGCCGCGCATGGACGGCTTCGACCTGGCGCGCAACATCCGCGCCGACGCGGTGCTGGCCGAGCTGCCCATCATCATGATCACCTCGCGCATTGCGCAAAAGCACCGCGACCATGCGGCGCAGCTGGGCGTGAACCATTACCTGGGCAAGCCCTATTCCGACGAGGAGCTGCTGAGCCTGGTGCGCCACTATGCGCGCCTGACGGCGGCCGCGCAAAGCGCCTGACGCCGGGCGCTGCGCCCGCTCTCATGCAAGGCCCGGCCGGCAAGTCCCGCCGGGCCTTGCGCTTGATGGCTTGGCCGTAAAATCGCGCCATGCCTGCAACTGCCGCGCCCATGAATCTGACGCACCATTTCCTGATCGCCATGCCGGGCATGGAGGACGCGTCCTTCGCGCGCAGCGTGGTGTATCTGTGCGAGCACAGCGAGCGCGGCGCCCTGGGCCTGATCATCAACAAGCCCACGGACATCAGCCTGGAGGGACTGTTCGAGAAGGTGGAGCTGACCCTGGGGCGGCCCGACCTCACGCACCAGCCGGTGTTCCTGGGCGGGCCGGTGCAGACCGAGCGCGGCTTCGTGCTGCACGACCCGATGCGCGGCATCGCGCACGGCGCCGCCGAGGACGACGCGGACGAGTCGCCCTACGCCTCCACCATGTCCATCCCCGGCGGCCTGGAGATGACCACCTCCAAGGATGTGCTGGAGGCGCTGTCGCATGGCGCCGGGCCGCGCCGCGTGCTGGTCACGCTCGGCTACTCGGCCTGGGGCGAGGGGCAGCTCGAATCCGAGCTGGCCGAAAACAGCTGGCTCACCGTGGACGCCGACGCCGACATCATCTTCGACACCCCTGTGGGCGAGCGCTACGACCGCGCCCTGGGCCTGCTGGGCCTGCAGGCCTGGATGCTGTCGCGCGATGCGGGGCATGCATGAGCGACGCGCCCGCTGCCGCCGCCGTCCCCGCGCATCTCCAATCCTTCCTGGCCTTCGACTTCGGGCTCAAGCGCACCGGCGTAGCCGTGGGCACACGCCTGCTGCGCACGGCCACGCCGCAGGGCACGATACGCGCCGAGGGCGACGCGCGCCTGACCCAGGTGGCCGCGCGCATCGCCGAATGGCAGCCCGACGCGCTGGTGGTGGGCGTGCCCTTCCACCCCGACGGCGCGGCGCACGAGAACACGGCGCGCGCGCGCCGGTTTGCGCGCCAGCTGCGCGGGCGCTTCGGCCTGCAGGTTTTTGAGGTGGACGAGCGCTACAGCACCACCGAGGCCCTGGCCGGCGGCGCGCAGGACGCCGACGCGGCCTCGGCCTGCATCATCTTGGAACAGTTCTTGAGGAGTCTTGCATGAACACCACCACCGCCAGCGCCCTGCTATTGGACGCCGAGGCCTTGTACGGCGAATTGCTTGGCGGCGTGCGTGCCCTGCTGCAGCCGGGCACGCGCCTGGCGGGCATCACCTCGGGCGGCGCTTGGCTGGTCGAGCGCCTGCAGCGCGACCTGGGCCTGGCCGGCAAGCCTGGTGTGCTGTCCTCGTCCCTGCACCGCGACGACTTTGCCCAGCGCGGCATGGCCGCGAGCGCGCAGACACAGCTCGACTTCGACGTCAACGGCGCCGACATCCTGGTGCTCGACGACGTGCTCTACACCGGGCGCACCGTGCGCGCCGTGCTCAACGAGCTGTTCGACTACGGCCGCCCGGCGCGCGTGCGCCTGGCGGTGCTGGTCGATCGCGGCGGGCGCCAGCTGCCGATAGCCGCCGATTTTGCCGCCGCCCGCGTGGCCCTGCCCGCCAGCCAGATCCTGGCGCTGGCGCGCGGCGCGGACGGCCGTTTCCAATTCGCAGTCAAAGAGGCCTGAACCGTGCTGTACAAGCGCAACCCCCAACTCAACAAGAACGGCGAGCTGATCCACCTGCTGTCCATCGAGGGCCTGCCCCGGGACATCGTCACGCATATCCTGGACACGGCCGCCAACTTCACCAGCGTCAACGACCGCGAGGTGAAGAAGGTGCCGCTGTTGCGCGGCAAGAGCGTGTTCAACCTGTTTTTTGAGAACAGCACGCGCACGCGCACCACCTTCGACATTGCCGCCAAGCGCCTGTCGGCCGACGTGTTCAACCTGGACATCGCGCGCTCATCGACGGCCAAGGGCGAGACCCTGCTGGACACCATAGACAACCTGACGGCCATGGCGGCCGACATCTTCGTCGTGCGCCACAGCGAGTCGGGCGCGCCCTACCTCATCGCCCAGCATGTGGGCCCGCATGTGCATGTGGTGAACGCCGGCGACGGCCGGCACTCGCACCCCACGCAGGGCCTCTTGGACATGTACACCATACGCCACTACAAGAAGGATTTTTCCAACCTCACGGTGGCCATCGTCGGCGACGTGCTGCATTCGCGCGTGGCGCGCTCGGACATCCACGCCCTGACCACGCTGGGCGCGGCCGAGGTGCGCGTGGTGGGTCCGCGCACCCTGGTGCCGTCCGACATGGCGCACATGG
>JAFEES010000380.1 GCA_018240995.1 Pseudomonadota bacterium
AGCGCGGCGAGGAGTTCCTCTCGTCCGCCCACGGGCGCGACGTGGTCAGCCAGGCCGAGCTGGCGCTCGATGCCGATGGCCGCATCCTGGCGCTGCGCCTGCACTCGCAGGCCAACGTGGGCGCCTACGCCACGCCCACGGGCGTGGCCATACAGCTGCTGATCGGCCCCTGGGTACAGACCAGCGTCTACCACATCACGCCCATAGACTTTCACTTCCAGGCCGTGCTGACGAACACCGCGCCCACCGGTGCCTACCGTGGCGCGGGCCGGCCCGAGGCGATCTACCTGATGGAGCGGCTCATCGACGAGGCCGCGCGCCAGACCGGCATCGACCGCGTGCTGCTGCGCCGGCGCAACTTCATCGTTCCTGAGCAAATGCCCTACACCAACGCCATGGGCCAGCAGTACGACAGCGGACGCTTCGAGCATGTGCTGGATCAGGCCCTGCCGCTGGCCGACTGGCATGGCTTCGAGGCGCGCGCCGCCGCGTCGCGCGCACGCGGCCTGTGGCGCGGACTGGGGTTGGCCACCTTCTTGGAATGGACTGGCGGCAACGCCTTCGAGGAGCGCGTCACCGTCACCGTGGGCGCCGACGGCGTGGTCGAGGTGTTCTCGGCCGTCAACGCCATGGGCCAGGGCATCGCCACATCCCTGGCGCAGCTGGTGGTGGACGCCTTCGGCATACCGATAGAGCAGGTGCGCGTGGTGCTGGGCGACACCGACCGCGGCGACGGCTTTGGCAGTGCCGGCTCGCGCTCGCTGTTCACCGGCGGCTCGGCCGTGCGCATAGGTGCCGAGCGCACCATTGAGCGCGGGCGCGAACTGGCGGCGCAGGCGCTGGAGGCCTCGGTGCACGACGTGCTGTACGCGGCAGGGCGCTACCAGGTCGCGGGCACTGACCTGAGCCTGGACCTGGCGGAACTCGCCGCGCGCCAGCCCGGGCGGCAGATTCTCGTGGACAGCACCAGCGCCGTGGCCGGCCCGTCCTGGCCCAATGGCTGCCATGTCTGCGAGGTGGAACTAGACCCTGAAACCGGCACCGTGCAGGTGGTGCGGTACGCCAGCGTGAACGACGTGGGCCGCGTGGTGAACCCGCTCATCGTGCGCGGCCAGCTCGAAGGTGGCGCGCTGCAGGGCCTGGGCCAGGCGCTGAGCGAATCAATAGCCTACGACCCGGCCAGCGGCCAGCTGCTGAGCGGCAGCCTGATGGATTACGCCCTGCCGCGCGCACTCAACGCGCCGCCGCTGCGCATGACGATGGACGAATCCACCCCCTGCCTGAACAACCCGCTGGGCGTGAAGGGCGTGGGCGAACTGGGCACCATAGGCGCCACGCCCTGCGTGGTCAACGCCGTGGCCGACGCCCTGGCGCGCGCCGGCCGCGCCGACCTGGCGCCGCGGCTTGACATGCCGCTGACGCCGGGGCGGCTGTGGCAGCTGCTGCAACCGCAGCCGCAGGGCTGACGCCAATACTGTTCAGGTTGCGACCGATGCCATCTGTTCGTAGGAGCGGCTTCAGCCGCGAATGGCGCCGTTCGCGGCTGAAGCCGCTCCTACAGCCTCGATGAATGAACAGTATTGGGGGGGGCTGACGCTCACCAGCGCGGCTTGCGCTTCTCGACGAAGGCGGCAATGCCCTCGCGGGCCGAGTCGGTCATGGCCACGCTGCAAAAACTATCGGCCGCAGCCGCCACCGCCTGGCGGTAGCCGTTGTCGTTGGCCAGCATGAAGGCATTGCGGCCAAAGCGCACCACCTCGGGCGACTTGCCGCACAGGGTCTGCGCCAGCGCGCGCGCGCCCTCCAGTGCCTGGCCGGGCTCCGTCAGGCGCGAGACCAGGCCCAGCGACTGTGCCTCCTGCGCGTCGAACGCACGGCCGGTGAACAGCAGCTCGAAGGCGCGGTGCTTGCCCACGATGCGCGGCAGATGCGTGAAGTGGATGGAGGGCAGCACGCCGGCATCGATCTCGGGGTAGCCGAAGGTCGCGTCCGACGAGGCAACGATCATGTCGCAGGAGATGGCAATGGTCATGCCGCCGCCGCGCGCCGTGCCGCCCACCGCCGCAATCGTCGGCTTGCCCATCTTGAACTGCACCTCGGTCATGCGCACGTACAGGCGATCGAGCAGCGCGCGCACCTTCTGGTGGGCACCGGTATGCACCGCCGACAGGTCAAGCCCGGCTGAGAAGCGGCCCGGCACCTGGCTGCCGATGATCACGGCGCGCACCTCGGGGTCGCGCGCCGCCCCCTCCAGCGCGTCCAGGAAGTCGCCCAGCATGGCCTCCGTCAGGGCGTTCACGGGCGGGTTGTTGAACAGGATTTCCGCCACCCGTTCCTTAACCTCAAAACTGAATAAAGACATTGCGCTTCCTTTTCGCTTCCTTGGTTACTTCACCTCAATGGGGCGCGGCCGTGACCGCGCCCTGCTCTTGCGGCCGCGCAATCTGCTGCACGTCATAGCCGAGTTGGCGCAGTATTTCCTGCGTGTGCTCGCCCAGCAAGGGCGCGGAACCCCAGGGCCGTCAGCGAGCGTCGT
>JAFEES010000381.1 GCA_018240995.1 Pseudomonadota bacterium
CTACGAACTCGGATATGCCGACGTTGACGGCTTCGGCCTTGCCCGGGCCATGGCTATTTCGGCCGCCTTCCCTGGTGGTATCGGACCACTGACTCTCAAGGTCAAGAAGTTTCAGTGGAAGAAGCGCATGCAGTGGAATGCCCCTCAGCCGGAACCGTATCAGCCACCCTTCAAGCGCTTGCACCTATATGACGGAGGCCTTTACGACAACCTCGGGATTGAGCCCATGTTCGATGTAGGGCAGCAGTCGCTGAAGAAAGATGAAACGCTGCAATCAGCCATTTCATACCTACTGGTGTCAGACGGCGGCGCACCGCTCACTCGAGAAGGTATTCCTCATCCGTTGAATCCCTTTCGCTTTAAACGCGTTGCTGACATTGCCTTTGACCAGTGCAGAGCGTTGCGCGTTCGAGCGTTCGTCAATTTCTTGCAAGAGAACCCAGCAGCTGGGGCGTATCTGGGGATAGGCTCGGCAGCAGTGTCGTCTATCAAACGATTTGCCAAGGGGCGAGAGGCTCTTGCGGAAAAGCTACTACGTGAAGGCTGGCTATCCGGCGATGACGCGAACCGAGCGGCGACCTATAGCACCACGTTGCGGCAGTTGGACGTGTCCACCTTCGACCTTCTAGAGCGGCACGGATATGAGACTGCCAAGTGGAACATGGAGATGATGTCTCAGGCCTCCAGCTCTATCACAGAGGCAATCAACGAAGAACGAACTCAATGAAAATAGAACTGAAACCTGTCTGGACACGATTTCGCGCGTACCAACTGGGTGAACCTGGGTCGTCTTTCTCGTATTTCGCGGATGGTCATTTCACTCTCATCGAAGCAAAGCTAACAGAACGGAGCTTCCCTTCATTGACCGCCGAGTTAAAGGCATGTGGCAAGTCGACCATCGATACCCTCCACATAACCAGCTGGGACCAGGACCACTGCGATTTAAAGGAGCTGCAAGAGATTCTGAATAAGCTACAACCCAGAAAAATTGAGTACCCGGGTTACGAGCACGATTCAGACAATTACAAAAATTGCCTGCACGAGATTTTGAGATACAGGGATTCTCGACGCAAAGCAGCACAGTCGATGATTGCCCAATGCATTGACCCGCCCTACGTAAAGAGCTTGGAAGATGCTAAGGGCCTTGGCTACAACGACATCATTTTTCACCCGAAGGAAGAGTTTTTCGGCTCCAATGACAATTCAACCGTAAAACTCTATCGAGGAGGAATGTTCAACCTAGCCAGCTTGGGTGATATTGAACACGCCAATATTGGGTCAATGCTGCGAAGAAGCCGCAGCTTCAAGGCTGAAGTCGACATTCTCATTCTTGCTCATCATGGCTCCAACAATGACGTTAACTCGAAAAAATTTTTTGAGACAGTCAAGCCTACCATTGCCGTCTGCTCTGCTGATTACGATAACCAATATGGCCACCCTCATGATGAAGTCAAAGAAGCTCTATATCAGGCCGGTGTTCGTGTCGTCACCACAAAGACTGGCGATATCCTCATCGAGTCCGTACCCAATCATCGCAAAGAATATCTCGTCACCAACTACATGAGCAACACAACAGATGTCTCCTCGCAAAAGCGTTATGTGAGCAAAAAGTTCCATTTATTGAACATGAATGCAGACACGATACGAAACCGCCTTCATCCTGGATTTAAAGGGTTGAAGTAGACATCTTTTGTCTGAGACTTAAATGACCGCTCCATCAGCCCTTGCGCCACTTCACAAACCCCTTTTCCTGCAGTGCCCTGAGCAGGCTGCGCTCATCCCCTTCGACGGCACGATAGAGCTCTGACCACAAACGGTAAGCCCGAGTGCTCCGGGCACCCTCAACGGGAGCCTTCCCATAAGCACCGTTGCGCACAGCCTCAGCAGCCGCTTTGATGGCAACCAAGGCCTCAGCCAACTTGTCATCAGCGGGCCGTGGCGGCGGTGCCACCGGGCGGGTGGGCATGTGGTCAATCAAGCGGATATTGTCGAGCGCATGTCGAACGGAGGTAAGACTGGAGCCTGGCACCAAGGCGGATTGGCTGCAATGCGCAGCCTCTGTCAACAAACGGCTGGCTTCAGCAATGCGCCACATGGGGTCCTGCTCACGCTTCGCCGCTGCCGCACGCGCCTGAGTTGCTGGCAGAAGGACTTTTTCTCGGAGCTGAGCCTGCTCGGCGGTTGTCAGCAAGGACAGCAGCTCGGGCGGGATGGTTTCGGCATCGGCGTCGATGGCGCCGAGGTAGTCCTCGGCGGGATGGGCATGGGGAACGTCTGGGCCTGCTGGCACCCAGCGGCGACGGAAGAGGTAGGCGCGGCGGCCTCGGAGGTGGATTCTAATGGGGGGGGATTCGTTTGTGGACAGGTGGGTTGTGTCGTATAGACACCGCTCGCCTACCCCAGGGGACAGGTAGGCCTGCCCCCTGGGGACAGGTAGGCCTGCACACCGGAGACAGCTGGGACCTGACCACGAGGTGCAGCCAGGCTGCACCCAGGTCGGGGCGATGGTTGGGCGTACCCTCGGCATCGGTCTGAA
>JAFEES010000382.1 GCA_018240995.1 Pseudomonadota bacterium
GACCACGGTGTCCTCGCGCAGGTGCTCGGTGGTCTCGCCGGCGTTGTTGTGCATGTCCTGCTTGAGCTGCACCAGCTTGTGGCGGAAGAACGCCATCTGCTTGTCGTTCATGTACTCGCTGTCGGGCATGGCCAGCACTTCGGCATCGCTCAGCTCCTCGGCGCTCTTGGTCTTCCAGTTGTTGGCCAGCTTGGGATCTTTCTTGGCGGCCGCCACAGAGGTTTGCAGGGTCGTAGTCATGGTCTAAATAAAGCTGGCTATACAGGTGCGGCGCACCTGCGTGTGGGCCGATGATGGTACGGCCAATTGCGGGCAAGCCCAAACCTGGGGACTATAGCAAGTCCGGCCCCTGGTCTGGCTGGATGCTGCGCTCACTGGCACGCTCCTGGCAATTCGTACGGATCCGGCAGCTCATGGACTCAAGGCCCTTGAAGCGGCGCGGCGCGGGTGGCATGGCGTTTTTGCCGGGGCGCGATTGTATCTAGCCGCGCCGCGCGTGGGCAAAACGTTGTAAATACCGCACAAATGCGGTGCGCAATTCGTCACGGCGCCAGGCATTGCTCCAGCCCCTGCAGAAAGATGTCCTGCGGCAGGTCTATGCCTATGAACACCATTTTGCTCAGGCGCTTTTCGCCCTCGGCCCACTGCGGCCCCAGGTCGCTGCCCATGAGTTGGTGCACGCCCTGGAAGATGACCTTGCGCTCGGTGCCCTTCATCTGCAGCACGCCCTTGTAGCGCAGCATGCGCGGGCCGTAGATGTTGACGATGGCGCCCAGGAAGTCCTCCAGCTTGGCCGGGTCGAAGGGGCGCTCGGCGCGGTAGACGAAGCTCTTCACATCGTCGTCATGGCGATGATGGTGCGGGTGCTGGCAATGCTCGCCGTGCTCGTGGTCATGGTCATGGTGCTCATGGCCGCAATGCTCGTCGTGTACATGCTCATGCTCATGGTGGTCGTGCGCGTCGTCCTCCTTGAGGAAGTCGGGGTCGATGTCGAGCTTGGCATTGAGGTTGAAACCACGCAGATCCAGCACCTCGCTCAGGGGCACCTCGCCAAAGTGCACGGCGCGTATCGGCGCGCGCGGGTTCATGTGCTTGATGCGGTGAATCAGCGCGTCCTTCTCGCCCTCGCTCACCAGGTCGGTCTTGGACAGGAAGATCTGGTCGGCAAAGCCCACCTGGCGGCGCGCCTCCTGGCGCTCGTCCAGTTGCTGCTGGGCATGCTTGGCGTCCACCAGGGTGATGATGGAGTCGATGAGATAGGTTTCGGCGATCTCGTCGTCCATGAAGAAGGTCTGGGCCACGGGGCCGGGGTCGGCCAGGCCGGTGGTCTCGATGACGATGCGGTCGAACTGCAGCAGGCCCTTGCGGCGCTTGGCGGCCAGCAGCTGCAGGGTCTCGCGCAGGTCTTCGCGGATGGTGCAGCAGATGCAGCCGTTGCTCATCTGCACGATCTGCTCCTGGCTGTCGGTGACCAAGATGTCGTTGTCGATGTTTTCCTCGCCAAACTCGTTTTCGATGACGGCGATCTTCTGGCCATGGGCCTCGGTGAGCACGCGCTTGAGCAGCGTGGTCTTGCCCGAGCCAAGAAAGCCGGTGAGGATGGTGGCGGGGATCAAAGACATACAGGTATTTCCGTCGACAAAAGCAAACGGCGACCGGATGGCCGCCGCGAAACAAACCAGGTCTTCAGTGTAGCCAGCCTGTCAAGTCATTACTTGCGCCAGTAATTGTTGGCCGCGGCCACGGTCTGGAAGTTGATGGCGATCACCTGCGAGGCGGCCGTCAGCTCGTGCGAGCTGGTGGAGTACTCGGGGCGCAGCTTGTGCAGCACCTCGGCGTCGGGCTGGGTGTATTTCACGCCGCGCCGGCTCAGGGCGATGGCCAGCTCGAAACCCTGCTGGGGCGTGTCGGTGATCAAGGTGGTAAGCCAAGCGTCTGCCATGGTGGGGTTCTCCTTGTTGAAAAACGGGCACTATCCCACGGCGGCGCCCGGCATGCGCAAACCCTGGTCAAGACTCGGGCTTTTTGCGCGCCCGCGGATGCGCCTGGTCATACACCTTGGCCAGGTGCTGGAAGTCGAGCCGCGTATAGACCTGGGTGGTGGTGATGCTGGCGTGGCCGAGCAGCTCCTGCACGGCGCGCAGGTCGCCGCTGGATTGCAGCAGGTGGCTGGCGAACGAGTGACGCAGCATATGCGGGTGCACCGGCGTGGTCAGCCCCGCGGCCTGGCTGCGCTGGCGCAGGCGCAGCCACACGCTCTGCGCCGTGAGGCGCGCGCCGCGCCGGCCCAGGAACAGCGCGCCGTCCACCGCGGCGCCGCCGAAAGGCTGGGCGCGCTGCTGCAGCCAATGCTCCAGCGCCTGGGCCGCGGCCTGGCCCACGGGCACGCTGCGGCGCTTGGAGCCCTTGCCGAACACATGGGCCTCGCGCGCCTGCAGATCGATCCAGCCGCGCCCTTGGCTGTGCGCTGCCGGGCTGGGAGCCATGTCCAGGCCGACCAGCTCGCCCACGCGCAGGCCGCAGCCGTAGAGCA
>JAFEES010000383.1 GCA_018240995.1 Pseudomonadota bacterium
GCATGGCACCGATAGTCGGGTGATTTGTTCATCGAATTTCCAATTCAGGACACTACCTGACGGTCGGCGGCATCAATGCCGCTCCACCGTGGGCTCGCGCTCCATCAGCAGGGCCACGGCGTCGGCGGCGCGCAGCCGGCCGTCCAGCAGCGCCACCACGCATTCGGCGATCGGCATCTCCACGCCGGCGGCGCGGGCGCGCTGCACCACGGTGCGGGCGCTGTACACGCCCTCGGCCACATGGCCCAGCGAAGCCACGGCCTGCTGCAGGGTTTGGCCGCCTGCCAGCAGCAGGCCCACGCGGCGGTTGCGCGACAGGTCGCCGGTGGCGGTGAGCACCAGGTCGCCCAGGCCGGACAGGCCCATGAAGGTATCGGGCCGCGCACCCAGGGCCAGGCCCAGGCGCGTCATCTCGGCCAGGCCGCGCGTGATCAGGGCGGCGCGCGCGTTCAGGCCCAGTTGCAGGCCGTCGCACAGGCCGGTGGCGATGGCCAGCACGTTCTTCACGGCGCCGCCCACCTCCACGCCGACGATGTCGTCGCTGGCATACACGCGCAGCATATGGCCGTGGAATGCCGCCACCAGCGCCTCGCGCACGCGTTCCCGGGCGCTGGCCGCCACCAGGGCCGTGGGCTGGGCTCGTGCCACCTCCAGCGCAAAACTGGGGCCGCTGAGCACGCCGCTGGCCAGCTGCGGCGCCACCTGGGCGCAGACCTCATGCGCCATCAGGCCGGTGCCGGCCTCGAAACCCTTGCACAGCCAGGCGATGGGTGCCTGGCAGCCGGCAAGCAGCTGCAGCATGTCGCGCAGCGCCGCCATGGGCGTGGCGATGATGACCAGCTCGGCGCCCGCGGCCAGCGCGCGCGCGTCTCCCGCCACCACCTGCAACGCGGGCGGAAACGCCACGCCGGGCAGGTAGCGCTGGTTGCAGCGCGCGGCCTGCATGGTGGCGGCCTGCTGGGCGTCACGCGCCCACAGCGTGACGGCGTGGGCGCTGGCATGGGCGGCGCTCACGGCCAGGGCCGTACCCCAGGCACCGGCGCCAAGAACTACTATTTTCATAGCTTACAGCGCTTACCAGGCGGGCGTTAAAGCCCAATATGAACCAAATCTACTGCATCGTGCCGTTGCCGGCCTCGGCGGCGGCGGCCTGCTGCTGCTGCTCATACATGGCCTGGAAGTTGATCTCGGCCAGGTGCACGGGCGGAAAGCCCGCGCGGGTGATGGTGTCGGCCACGTTGCCGCGCAGGTAGGGGTAGACGATCTGCGGGCAGGCAATGCCGATGATGGCGCCCATCTGCTCCTCGGGCACGTTGCGGATCTCGAAAATGCCGGCCTGCTTGGCCTCGACCAGGAATACGGTCTTGTCCTCGATCTTGGTCTGCACCGTGGCCGTCACGGCGACTTCAAAAATGCCCTCGGCCACGGGCGTGGCCTGCACGCCGAGCTGGATGTCCACGCTGGGCTGTGCCTGCTCCAGCAAGATGGCGGGGGAGTTCGGCTGCTCCAGCGACAAATCCTTCAGGTACACGCGCTGGATCTGGAATACGGGGGTGGCTTCTTCGGTGGACATGGCTTGGGGTTCCGTTGGTCAAAACAAAGCCCGCCCGGGAGACGCTCCCGCAGCGGGCACATGGGGCAGCATTATGCAGCCTTGATCCGGCAGTCAGGCGCCCAGCAGGGGCATCAGGCCGCCACGCTGGTCGAGCGCGGCCAGATCGTCGTAGCCGCCCACATGGGTGTCGCCAATGAAGATCTGCGGCACGGTGCGCCGGCCGGTGATCTCCATCATGTGCTGGCGCAGGGCGGGATCGGTGTCCACGCGCAGCTCGTCGATCTGCTCCACGCCGCGGGATTTCAGCAGCTGCTTGGCACGTATGCAGTAGGGACAGACGGCGGTGGTGTACATCTTCACGACTTGCATGGCTAAACGCTCTCTCGGCAAAATTCAGGAATATGAACGCAGATAAGACCCGTTCAAGCCTTTTCTACGGGCATGCTGGCCTCGCGCCAGGCCGCCAGACCGCCCGCCAGGGGCTGCGCGTTGTCATAGCCCAGACCCTTGGCAATGCCTGCGGCGCGCGCCGCGCGCGCGCCCTTGGCGCACACCATGATCACCGGCACGGCCTTGTTCTTGGCCACCTGGGGCAGGCGCTCCTGCAACTGCGCCAGCGGAATGTTCTTGGCGCCGCCCACATGGCCGGCGGCGTATTCGTCGGGCTCGCACACGTCGATGACCACGGCTTTTTCGCGGTTGATGAGCTGCACCGCCTGAGCGGCACTCAGGCCGCCGCCGGCGCCCTTGACGGCGGGCAGCAGCAGCATCACGCCCGAGGCCAGCGCGAGGACGATCAAATACCAGTTGTCGAGGATGAAGTTCACGTGTGTCCTTAGGGCGAAAAACCGCTCATTCTAAAATAGCGGGTTTTGGCTTGCACGACCCAGGGACACCATGCACAAACTCGTTCTGATCCGCCACGGCGAATCCACGTGGAATCTCGAAAACCGCTTCACCGGCTGGACCGACGTG
>JAFEES010000384.1 GCA_018240995.1 Pseudomonadota bacterium
TGGCCTCTTGCCACCATTGCTGCTGCAGCAAAAAGCCCTGCTGGACCAGGTTGAACGGCCACTGCTGCCAGGCCGGGTCGGCGAAGCGCCTGTCGTGCTCCAGCGGCTCGACGCAGGCGGGGCAGCCGGCCTGCAGGCCGGACTGCTGCGCGTAGCGCGCAAACTGCCATTGCTTGCGCCAGCCATCCAGCCACAGGCTGCGCTGCTTGCCCGGCGAAAGCGCCAGATGCATGGACCAGTCGAACCAGGCCAGGGCGCCGGCGGTGGGCGCCGCCCCCGCCGTCAGCCGCGCCCGTGCGGCGTAGGCCAGGTTGTCGATCATGTCCAGAAAGTCCCCCGGCGCCTGGGCCTGCGACGCTGGCGCCTGGGGTTGCGAAGTGACAAGGTCGTTCATGTGTCGATTTCCTTGGGCATGGGGCCCTGCGAAAGCGGGGCAGGGCCCGCACGGATACGGAGTCTCAGGCGTTCATGTCAAGCACGACGCGCCCCTCGATCTGCCCGGCATGCATGCGCGTGAAGATGTCGTTGATGTTCTCCAGCCGGTCACGGGCGACGGTGGCGGCCACCTTCGCCTGCTCGGCAAACGCCAGCGATTCCTGCAAGTCCAGCCGGCTGCCGACGATGGAGCCGCGCACCGTGATGCCATTGAGCACCATGCCGAAGATGTCCAGCGGAAAGTCGCCCGGCGGCAGTCCGACCAGCGACATGGTGCCGCCGCGGCGCAGCATGCCGGTGGCCTGCGCGAAGGCCTTGGGCGAGACCGCCGTCACCAGCGCGCCGTGGGCGCCGCCGATTTCCTTCTTCAGAAATGCCGCCGGATCGGTGGTGCGCGCGTTCACGGTGACCGTGGCACCCAGGCGTTCGGCAAGGCGGAGCTTGGCGTCGTCCACATCCACCGCCGCCACGTTCAGGCCCATGGCCCGGGCGTACTGCACCGCCATATGGCCCAGGCCGCCTATGCCCGAGATCACCACCCAGTCGCCCGGCTTGGTGTCGGTGACCTTCAGCCCCTTGTAGACGGTGACGCCCGCGCACAGCACCGGCGCGATCTCGACGAAGCCGACGTTGGCCGGCAGGTGGCCCACGTAGTCGGCGTTGCCCAGCGCGTATTCGGCAAAGCTGCCGTTGACCGAGTAGCCGGTGTTCTGCTGGCTCTCGCACAGCGTCTCCCAGCCGCCCAGGCAGTGCGTGCAGTGGCCGCAGGCCGAGTACAGCCACGGAATGCCGACGCGGTCGCCCTCCTTGACATGCTTGACGCCGGCGCCGACGGCGGCCACGTAGCCCACCCCCTCGTGACCAGGAATGAAGGGCGGATTGGGCTTGACCGGCCAGTCGCCCTCGGCCGCATGCAGGTCGGTGTGGCATACGCCACAGGCCTCGATCTTCACCAGCACGTCGCCCGGGCCGGGGCGCGGCACGGGCACTTCCTCGATCGCCAGGGGCTGATTGAAGTCACGTACGACGGCGGCTTTCATGGTCTTGTTCATCATGGTTCTCCTGGTTGGTTGGGGTTGCGGGAAGGCTGAATCAGGCCATCTGGCCGATGGTCTTGCGAAAACGGGCCAGCGCCAGCGCAAACAGCACGCAGCCAATGGCCGCGAGCCACAGGAAGGGCTTCCACACTACATCCATGCCGGCGCCGCGAAACAATATGGCCTGGCCCAGTTCGACGAAATGCGTGGTGGGCGCGGCCAGCATCACGTCCTGCACCAGCTGCGGCATGCTCTCGCGCGGCGTGGCGCCGCCCGACAGCAGCTGCATGGGCAGCACGGTGAGCACCATCAGCAGGCCGAACTGCGGCATGGAGCGTGCCAGCGTCGCCAGGTAGATGCCCATGGCCGTGGTGGCGAACAGGTTCAACGCCGCGCCCACCAGAAACAGCGGCACCGAGCCGGCAATGGGCACGCCCAAGGCGCCCTGGATCACGCCCCACAGCGACAGGAACACGGCCACCAGCACCACCAGGCCCATGGACCAGACCTTGCCGAGCATGATCTCGGTGGGTGTGACCGGCATTACCAGCAGGTGCTCTATGGTGCCGTGCTCGCGCTCGCGGATCAGCGCCGCGCCGGTAAGGATGATGGCCAGCAGGGTGACGTGGTTGATCACCTGCATCAGCGAGCCGAACCAGCTGCGCTGCAGCGCCGGGTTGAAGCGCGTGCGCAGCGCCAGATCCACGGGCAGGGCCATGTCGCTGCGGTAACGCTGCGTGAACTCACGCACCTCGCCCAGCGCGATCTGCTGCACGTACTGGCTACCCGAGAAGGCCTGGCTCATGCGCGTGGCGTCCACGTTCAGCTGCACGTCGGGGCGGCGCCCGGCCAGCACGTCGCGCTGGAAGTTGGGCGGTATGCCCAGCACGAAGGTGTAGCGTCCCTGATCCAGCCCGGCGTCCATCTCGCTGCGGTTGATCTGCGCTGGGCGCGTGAACAGCGGCGGGTAGAAGGCGCTGGCGATGCGGCCCGACAGGGGCGACTGGTCTCCGGCCGCGACGCCGAGGGCGCCCGGGGCCGGGCCCTC